>CAIPWG010000162.1 GCA_903868655.1 uncultured Sphingomonadales bacterium | reverse complement strand
CTGTCGGCATAAGCAGCTTGCCAGATGATCGCTTCGATCACCTTTGGGTTTGGTGCGATCCATTCCACTTGGGTTGCCCTTTTCAGCCCTTTGCCATAGGGCGAATGGGCCATGACCGCATCCCCCGTTTCCATCCGGCCCATCGTGTTTGCCCTGCCCAAGGGTCGCATCCTCGATGAAGCATTGCCCCTGCTGGAACAAGCCGGTGTTGTGCCTGAGCCCGAGTTCTTCGACAAGGGTTCGCGCGCGCTCAGCTTTGCCACCAATCGTGCCGATCTGCGCATCATCCGCGTGCGCGCGTTCGATGTGGCGACTTTTGTGGCGCATGGCGCGGCGCAGGCGGGGATTGTCGGATCGGATGTGATCGACGAATTTGACTATGCCGACCTTTATGCCCCGGTTGATCTCGATATCGGCCATTGCCGCCTCAGCGTGGCCGAACCCGCCGACCTGGCGGCCAGCGGGGCCAGCGCAAACGAAAGCCATGCGCGGGTTGCAACCAAATACCCCAATCTGACGCGTCGCCATTTCGAACGGCTGGGCGTGCAAGCCGAGGTCGTCAAGCTGAACGGCGCGATGGAACTGGCGCCCACGCTCGGGCTGGCCAGCCGGATTGTCGATCTGGTATCGTCAGGCCGTACGCTGAAAGAGAACGGTCTGGTCGAAACCAGCCGGATCATGCCCGTTTCGGCCCGCCTGATCGTCAACCGCGCCGCGCTGAAGACCGATAGCGCGCGGCTGGGAGAGCTGGTCGATGCATTTCGCGAACGCGTTGCTGCACGAAAGGTTGCCTGATGTTGCGCCTTAACGCCTCTGATACCGGATTTTCCGAAGCTTTTTCCAAACTGGTCGATGACCGTCGCGAAAGCGATGCCGACATTGCCCGCGATGTCGCCACGATCATCGCCGATGTGCGCGCGCGTGGCGATGCCGCGCTGGCCGAATATACCGCACGGTTTGACCGGTTTGAGCCGCAGACCGAGGCCGACTGGTGCATTGGCGCCGATGTCTGCCGTCAGGCCTATGACGCGCTGACCCCCGATTTGCGCGCCGCGCTCGAATTGGCGGCACAACGGATCCGCGCGTATCACGCTGCGCAATTGCCTGAAAACCGCGATTATACCGATGAAGCCGGGGTGCGGTTGGGCGCGGTCTGGCGCGGGGTCGATTGTGCCGGGCTCTATGTGCCGGGCGGTCGCGCCGCCTATCCTTCGTCGCTACTGATGAACGCGATCCCTGCCAAAGTGGCGGGCGTAGAACGCTTGGTGATCGCCACCCCTACCCCCGATGGCGCGATCAATCCGCTGGTGCTGGCCGCCGCGCATCTGGCCGGGGTGGATGAAATCTGGCGCATCGGCGGGGCGCAGGCGATCGCCGCGCTGGCCTATGGCACCGACCGCATTCGCCCGGTCGACGTGATCACCGGCCCAGGCAATGCCTGGGTAGCCGAGGCCAAACGGCAGCTGTATGGCGTTGTCGGCATCGATATGGTGGCCGGCCCTTCCGAAATTCTGGTGATCGCCGATGCCCGGAATGATCCCGTCTGGATCGCCGCCGACTTGTTGAGTCAGGCCGAGCACGATCCCGCCGCCCAATCGATCCTGATTACCGACGATGCCGCATTTGCCGATGCGGTCATTGCCGCGGTCGAGGCCGAACTGGTGCTGCTGCCCAAAGTGCAGATCGCCCGCGAAAGCTGGGACAAGTATGGCACGGTCATCGTCGTCGACACGCTCGCCGACGCGCCTGCGCTTGCCAACCGCATCGCCGCCGAACATGTCGAGATCGCAACCGACGATCCGGAAGTGCTGTTTGCCCAGATCCGCCATGCGGGATCGATCTTCCTTGGCCGGATGACGCCAGAGGCTGTTGGCGATTATGTTGCCGGGCCCAACCATGTCCTGCCAACCGGGCGCCGTGCGCGGTTTTCGTCGGGCCTGTCGGTGCTCGATTTCATGAAGCGCACCTCGTTCATCGCGGTGGGTGACGCCGCACTGGGCGCGATTGGCCCGGCGGCGATCGAATTGGCCAATGCCGAAGGGCTGACCGCGCATGCGCGTTCCATTGAAGTGAGACTGGGAATATGAGCCGAATTGAAGCCAAAGCCCGTTCGGCCGCGCGTCTGGCCGCGGTGCAGGCGCTGTACCAGTTCGACATGGAATCGCCCGAACTGACCACCTTGATCGACGAATTTCACCGCCACCGCCTGGGCCGCGAGATCGAGGACGTCGAATATCTCGACGCTGATGTCGTGTTCTTCGACGATCTGGTGAAAGGCGCGATTGCCCGGCGCGAAGAGATCGATGGGCGCCTGACTGCGCGTCTGGCCGACGGCTGGTCGCTGGCGCGGCTCGACAAGACGATGCTGCAAATTCTGCGCGCCGCGGCTTACGAATTGATCGCCCGCGCCGACATTGGCGTCGGCACGGTGATCAACGAATATCTTGATGTGACCCACGCCTTTTTCGACGCGCGCGAGGCGAAATTCGTCAATGGACTGCTCGACGCTTTGGCCAAGGACGTTCGCTAACCCTGGATAAAGTTAGCCACGTCCCAGAAGCGAATTACAACCGCTCGGCATGCCAGCGGATGTGGTCCTCCATAAACGTGGAGATGAAATTATAGCTGTGGTCGTAACCCGGCTGTAGCCGCAACGTGAGGCTGATTTCTGCAGCATCGGCTGCGTTGCGCAGCAAATCAGGGCGCAGCTGCTCAGCCAGAAAACTGTCAGCTTCACCCTGATCAATCAGGATATCACCGGCAGGCCGATGTCCGTCTTCGATCAAAGCAACCGCATCGTGTGCGCGCCATACGGTGCGATCGTCGCCCAGGTATCCGGCGAGAGCCTTGTGCCCCCACGGAACTTGTCCCGGCGCGACAATCGGCGCAAACGCCGACAACGACTTGAAACGGTCGGGAAAGGTCAGGCCCAGCGTCAATGCACCGTGGCCACCCATCGAATGCCCGGTAATTCCTGCGCGTGCCGGATCAACCGGGAAATGCGCCGCGATCAACGCGGGCAATTCTTCGGAAATATAATCCCACATGCGATAGTGCTGCGCAAAAGGCGCAACCGTCGCGTTGACGTAGAACCCCGCGCCCAGCCCGAAATCATAGGCCCCAGCGGGGTCATCGGCTACGCCATCGCCGCGCGGTGACGTATCGGGCGCCACAAATACTATGCCAAGTTCGGCACAGAGGCGGCGGTATTCACCCTTGTCGGTGACATTGGCATGGGTGCACGTCAGACCCGACAGATAGTACAGCACGGGAAGTTTCACCCCGGCTTCGGCCTGTGGTGGCAAAAACACCGAAAAGGTCATTTTCGTGCCAGTGGACGTCGATGTGTGGCTGAAGACGCCCAGCGTTCCACCATGGGCCTTTGATGTCGAAACCGTTTCCACTGTACGCTCCGCAGATGGGCTGTGATTCACCGCAGAAACGAATTGGGCAGAACGCGCAGATCCGTCAATCCCGCATCCTGCCCAATCATGGACTCTTATCGACCGATCAACCGAGCACGTGAAGCGCGCACAGTTTGTTGCCCGACGGATCGCGCAGATAGGCGAGATAATACGGCGTGCCTTCGCGCGGCCCCGGCGCGTCTTCGATGGCTTCACCACCGTTGTCCTTGCCTGCATTCCACCAGGCTTCGGCCTGTTCGGGAGTCATTGCAAACCCAACCGTCCCGCCGTTGGCGCCACATGCCGGATTGCCGTCAATCGGCTTGGTCAGGATGAATATCCCACCGTTGTGCTGATAAACCAGCCGGCCATGCGGATCGATTACGCCAGGCTTGCCACCAAATGCAGCAAACGTTGCGTCATAAAACGTCTTCGCGGCGTCGATATCGTTCGCGCCGAGCATGATGTGACTGAACATGAAACCCTCTCCGTTTTGGGTGGTCCGGACCGTGTGCCCGTTCCAGCCCTCGCCGGTCAAGACCAATGCGGACAAACCCCAAGCGCAAGCCATGCCGACCCCACGCGCCAAGGTTTCCCTTGACCGGACAGCCCGCGATATGTCATCCGCCCGGTGCGCTATAGGCAACGCGCGCCACCACGGCGCTGCTGTTGCGCCTTGCGGGTGTAGCTCAATGGTAGAGCAGAAGCTTCCCAAGCTTACGACGAGGGTTCGATTCCCTTCACCCGCTCCATCGCTATCAGAAATTTTACGCTGCCACCTGCGCTTCGTCATGCTGCAAAATGCGAGCGGGGGCGGTGGTGTGCACCGCCCCCGTCCGTTGTCCGAAGCCGGGTTTCTTCAGAAATTGTAGCGCAGTGTCACACCCCAGTAGCGATCGGAGTCGCGCGGGATTTGATAGATGTATGAGCCGAACGGACCGCCACTGCCGATGGTCGAGGCATAGTGGTCGTTGAACAGGTTTTTCACCACGAACGCCAGACGATAGTGCTTGGCCAGATCGACGGCGGCCACGCTGATATCGACCTGGGTATAGGCTTTCAGGATCTGCTGCTGGAATGCAGTGATTTGCGCGGCCGTGTTGGTTGGCGCCAGCGTGGATACCTGCTTGTCGGTGTAAGCCGCCAAGCCGTTGAATTCCAGTGCAAACGGCAGGCCTTGCGGTTCGGCGGTATATGTCGCGCCAAGACTGCCCTTGTTCTTGGGCGCAAACGCGAGGGGCGTGCCCGAAGCAATGTAGTTGGCCGCTTGCGCAGCCGGCGGCTGAAGAAACTGGTCAACACGGGCATCGGTGTAATTGTAACCGGCGTTGATCGTCAGTTGGCGGTTCGGCCGGAACAGCAGCTCCACTTCGCCGCCACGGGTCGACACATTGCCCGCGTTGATGATGGTGGTTGTCACTGTACCGTTCACCGTTGTCGGATAATTGGCCTGATAATTGTATACCTTGGTATAAAACCCGTCGACGTTGAAGATGAAGCGGCCGTGATCGAAGCTGTTCTTCAATCCGACTTCGAACGCATTCGAGTTTTCAGCCGCGATCGGCGCGGTGTTGGCTGCCGACATGTTGAAAAACACGTTGAACGCCGGGCCTTTGTAACCGCGTGAATAGCTGGCGTAGAGCATGTGATCGCGCGCAATATCGTATTCGAGCGCAGCCTTGCCCGAGACATTGCTCGCGCTCGTGGAGCCCGTCCACGGCGTGCCGTTAAAGGTGCCGCCCTTGGCAACATTGGCGTCGAAATTCGCCCCGATGCCGGCTGGTCCGACAATTCCGTTCAGCGTATCGGTGCGGGTGTCATAGGCCGAGACTTTGTCATGCGTGTACCGCAGCCCCGTGACCAGGCGGACAGTCGGCGCGAAATGCCATGTCGCCTGACCATAAGCCGCCACATTGTCAAAGGTCGAACCGAACACGCCGACCCCTACCGCATTGACGATAGTCGAGACATTGGCCGGGCACGGGGTGAGACCATTCGCCTGCACCGTTGCGGTCGTGGCGGTGCAATATGTATCTGACCGCGTATACGTGCGTTGCGCCACCGCCTGATAGTAAAACGCGCCAAGCACATAATCGAGGAAGCCCCCGGTCGGTGAGGTCAAACGCAATTCCTGGGTAAAGGTATGCGCGCCTTCCGGACCGTCGTCATGGATCAATGGAACCTGGCGGTAGACCTGATCAACCCAGTCACCGTCGCGAATTTCCTCGTTGTTCCATTTGCGCCATGACGTGATCGAGGTCAGCGTATGCGTGCCCAGGGCCAGATCTGCCTGCAAGGAAACGCCGTAGGTTTCTTCCTCGGTCCGGTTGGGCAGGCTCTGGATGCTTTGCCGCGTTGCGCCGCCCAGCGCCGGGGCCAGAATGGTCTGCTGCAACACTTGCGTTGCATTGGGAGCGGGATTGAGCGCGCCAACGACAAACGCGCAGCACTCATCTTCGGCCTTGCGATAATCGGCGATCAGCTTGACATGCAGGTTCGGCGTCACGTCACCGATCAATTGGCCGCGCAAACCGAAATGCTTGTAGCCATTGATCTTGCTCTGGGTCGTCTGATCCCAGATGTTGCCCTTGTAATCGCTGTAGAACGCCGTCACGCCCGCGCGCCAATTGTCACCAACCGGTCCGCCCAGATTGAGCTTCGCCTTGTATTCACCGCCGCTGAAACCTTCGACATCGACATACCCACCCAGCGTCTTGCCTGGCTCTTTGGTCACGATGTTGATGACACCGGCAGATGCATTCTTGCCGAACAGGGTGCCCTGCGGCCCGCGCAGCACTTCAACCCGATCGATATCGTAAAGGTCGCCAAAGCTTTCGCCCGCACGCGCCAGCACGACGCCGTCAAGCACACTGGTCACACTGGGTTCGGCAGCGATCGAAAAGCTGACCGTGCCAAGGCCACGCAGAAACAGCGCGGAATTGAGGCTGGTGTCGCCTTTGACGAACGTCAGCGCTGGCACAAGCCGCTGCGTATCTTCGATATTGTTGGTGGACAGGCGCGCCATGGCATCGCCCGACACAACAGTGATAGCGACGGGCACTTTTTGCAGAGGCTCCGACCGTTTTTGCGCGGTCACAATAATTTCGTCAGGCGCCGTCGCAGCAGACGTAGCGGCCACAGCGGGCGCGACAGCGGCCAGCGCGGGCGAAGCAACCAGAGCCACAAGTGGCAGCGCGGCCAATACACAATATGTCGATCTCATGTCGTTCTCCCCTGTGAGGTTGGCGCGTGTCACGCCTGTCCTGTAGCGATAATGCCGTCCGCTTTCCCCTCTTGCGGCAGGGCTTGGCGTCCGGGCCTCTTTATGTCAATTCAATTTGTAGAGATTAAAGTCCGGCCAGGCACAACGATGCCCGGCGGCTTGGGCACGCGGTGGTTTCGTGTCGCGGTGATATCATGCCACTCATCCTCTCTGCCGGTCTGCGCGCGGGCTTTGCCCTTGCACCTGACCTTGCCCCGTACGGCCTCCCGGTGTCCCGAAGTCTGATCCGGTCCCGCTTTTGTCGGTTGATTTGCCGTTACGCGCTCGATATGTCAATCGGTGTCATACAGTGACCTAAAAATACCGCGCTTCGGCAACCAGCGCCGGGCAGACTAAGGTCAAACCACGGAAATCGCATGAAATTGCGCCTCGAAATCAGTGAAATGGGGTTTTCGCTTGTGCTGGCGGGCCGCACAGTGCTGACCCATAGCCCTGATTGTCCAGCGGTGACAGTAGCCCGGGGTCAGCCCTCGGTCAGGATGCTGCGGGGCAATTTCGATATGACGGATGCTCCGCATGATACAGTCATCCCGCGCCAGTGGCATGCTGACGACGCGGGCATCGTGCTGCGCGATGGTCAAGCCGCAATCGCGCGGATCGATCTCGACGGTACCGGCTTTGCCCTGACCGCAATCGACCCACGCCATGACCGGCTGTGGGTACGTTTTGCCGCCCAACCCGGCGAGACGGTGTGGGGCGGTGGCGAACAAATGAGCTATTTCACGCTCAATGGCCGGCGTTTTCCGATGTGGACCAGCGAACCGGGAGTTGGTCGTGACAAATCGACGGCGCTCACCCAGATCATGGACGCCACCGGCATGGCTGGTGGTGATTACTGGAACACCAATTACCCGCAGCCGACTTTCCTGACCTCCCGCTGGCTGGCGGTCCATTGCCGGACGACCTGTTACAGCGTGCTCGATTTCAGCAATCCAGCCTGGCACGAAGTCGAGATTTGGGAGGCAATCGCGCGGTTCGACGTGTTCGCGGCAGAGGATCCGCAGGCGCTTGTCGGGCAAATATCCGCACATTTCGGCAGGCCCCGGGCACTGCCCGATTGGGCGATTGGCGGCGCGATTGTCGGGTTGAAAGAGGGCGAGGCCAGCTTCGACCGGCTTGACCGGTTTCTGGCTGCTGGCACAGCAGTGTCTGCGCTGTGGTGCGAAGATTGGGCCGGCATTCGCGAAACCAGCTTTGGCCGCCGCCTGTTCTGGGATTGGCAATACAGCCGCACCCGCTACCCCGACTTGCCTAACCGGATCGCGCACCTGAAAACACGCGGGATTCGCTTCATGGCTTATGCGAATCCCTACCTTGCCGTCGATGGCGCCCTGTATGGCGAGGCGGTGGCAGGCGGCCATCTGGCGCTGCGGCGAGACAGCAATGTGCCCTATCTGGTCGATTTCGGCGAATTTGATTGCGGCGTGATCGATTTCACGCGGCCCGAAACCTGCGAATGGTTTGCGACGCGGGTGCTGGCGCAGGAAATGCTCGATATCGGCATCGCGGGATGGATGGCCGATTTTGGCGAATATCTGCCGACCGACGTGCGGCTGGCCAGCGGAATTGATGCGATGGCGGCGCACAACCTGTGGCCAGTGCTGTGGGCGCAAGTCAACGATGCTGCGCTGGCTGCGCGCGGGCAGCAGGGCGATGCGCTGTTTTTCATGCGCGCGGGTTTTTCGGGAGTTTCGCGCTATTGCCCGCTGCTGTGGGCCGGCGACCAATCGGTCGATTTCACGCGCCATGATGGCATTGGCACGGTGATCACCGCCAGTTTGTCGGCGGGCCTCGTCGGCAATGCATACAGCCATTCGGATTGCGGCGGATATACCTCGCTCCACGGCAATGTGCGCAGCGTCGAGCTGATGCAGCGCTGGTGCGAACTGGCCGCATTCGCGCCGGTCATGCGCAGCCACGAAGGCAACCGGCCCGACGACAATCTGCAATACGACAGCACACCTGAATTGCTTGACTGTTTTGCCCGGTGGAGCCGGGTCCATGCGCATCTGGCGCCTTATGTTCGCCTGCTATGCGACGAGGCGGTTGCCACGGGATTGCCGGTACAACGGCCGCTGTTTTTGCATTACGCTGACAATCCCGAACTTTACCCCGTGCAGGATCAATTTCTTTATGGCGAAGACCTGCTGGTTGCGCCGGTCATCGAAGCAGGAGCAGTGGAACGCACCGTCGTCATTCCGGGTGACGGGTCATGGCGCCATGTCTGGACGGGAACCGATGTGATGCCGGGCGCGCATGTCATTGCAGCACCGATCGGCCTGCCTCCGGTTTTTTATCGCATGGGCAGCCAACATGCCGCGCTGTTCGAAGGGCTGCACGAGGTTATGGCAGGATGAGCGAGCGCGCCAATATCCGCGATGTCGCTTTGCGTGCAGGCGTCGCGGTCAAGACCGTGAGCCGTGTGCTGAATGGCCACCCTTATGTCAGCGCGGCGATGCGCGAAAAAGTCGAGCGCGCAATGCAGGAACTGGATTTCTACCCCAGCATCGCCGCACGCATCCTGTCAGGTGCAAAGTCGAACCAGATTGCACTGATCTACGACAATCACAGCCCCTATTACATGTTCCAGATCCAGACCGGTTGCTGGGAATGCTGCAAGGCCAACGGCATTCGCCTGCTGGCCCAACCCGTCGATGTCGCCGATCCCGATGTGGGCGATCAGGTGCGTGGACTGGTCAGCGAAACCCACGTCGACGGCATAGTCCTGTCGTCGCCTGTGACCGACTGCGTTGCCGTGCTGGAGGCGCTGGATGCCCTCAACATCCCGTTTGTGCGCATTTCGCCGGGCACCAACCATGCACTGACGTCTTCGGTGTTCATGGACGATGCGCAAGCCGCCGACGATATGACCACCCATTTGATCAATATGGGGCATCGCCGCATCGGATTCATCAAAGGCCATCCCAATCATATGGCCAGCGATGACCGTCTGTTTGGCTATCGCCGCGCACTCGATCGCGGCGGCATCGCGTTTGAACCACAATTGGTCATGCCCGGCGCGTTCGATTTTGAAAGCGGCATGGCAGCAGGCGGGATCTTGCTCGATTTGCCCCACCCACCGAGCGCCATTTTTGCCGCCAACGATGATATGGCGGCAGGCGTACTGGCCGTCGCCCATGGGCGCGGGCTGACTTTGCCCGATCAATTGTCGGTGGCAGGATTTGATGACACCACGCTGGCCCGCACGGTGTGGCCCGCGCTGACCACGATCCATCAACCGATGGCCGAACTGGCCCGCACAGCCACCGAAATTCTTATCGCCGGCGGAGACATCAACCACCGCCGCCTGCCCCATACCATGATCGAACGTGCTTCGGTCGCTCCTCCCGCCAGGATAAACCCATGAGCCTATTGCCATTGCCCCCAGTTTCCCGCGCGCTCGGGACATCATCGCTGACCGTATCGCCACTGGCCTGGGGCATGTGGCGGCTTGCCGAAAATGGCCGCACCGCGACCGAGGCGGCAACGCTGGTTCATGCAGCACTCGAAGCCGGGATCACGCTGCTCGATACGGCCGATATATACGGATTTGATGGTCATGCCGGATTTGGCGATGCCGAAGCCCTGTTGGGCGACGTGCTGCGGGCGGAACCAGCCTTGCGCGATCGCATGGTGCTGGCCAGCAAGGGGGGAATCCTGCCGCCGCTACCCTATGATCAAAGCACGGCCTATCTCAACGCAGCGATCGAGGCGTCGCTGAAACGGCTGAGGGTGGATTGCATCGACTTGTGGCAAATCCATCGCCCCGACATTTTGGCCCATCCCCATGAAGTGGCGCGCACGCTCGATTCTGCGGTGGCGGCGGGCAAGATCCGCGCCTTGGGCGTATCAAATTTCACCATCCATCAGACCGCAGCGCTCCAACACTTTCTGGGCCAGCCGCTGGCCACGACCCAGCCCGAAATCAGCCCGCTGCGCATCGCCTGTTTTGAAAATGGCGAACTGGATCAGGCAATGATGCTGGGCCTGACCCCCCTCGCCTGGTCGCCGCTGGGTGGAGGACGGATCGCCATGCCCGAAACCGCACGCGACAAAGCCGTGGCCGCCGCACTCGATGCCGTGGCCGCACCGCTCGGGATCAGCCGCACAGTAGCCGCCTATAGCTGGGTCATAGCACATCCGGCCGGGATCATACCGATTGTCGGTTCGCAAAACGCCGCGCGTATTGCCGAAGCCGCCACGGCAACAACAGTGCAATGGTCGCGCACCGACTGGTACGCGGTGCTCGTCGCCGCACGTGGAGAAAAACTGCCATGACCGGACCAGTCACCGCACCGTCGTGCGAAATCGCCTGGTTTTCGGCGCTGTGCGACGACGATTACGAGTTTCTGGGCGTTCCCGATGATCAGCTCAAATCGAGCTGGGAGCATTGCCGCAATATCGTCCTGCGCGCCGAAGAAGGCGGGTTTGACAATATCCTGCTGCCGTCGGGCTATAGCCTCGGGCTCGACACCACCGCTTTTGCCGCTGCGGTGGCGCCAATGGTGCGGCGGATCAAGCTGCTGTGGGCAACACGGATCGGCGAAGATTGGCCACCGCAACTGGCGCGACGCATTGCCACGCTTGACCGTATTCTGGGCCCAGACGCGGCGGGCACTGCCGGGCGGCTCAACGTCAATATCATCTCGTCGGACATGCCGGGCGAGACGATTGCGTCTGGCCCGCGCTATGCCCGCGCGACCGAAGTGATGCAGATCGTGCGCACGCTGCTTAACGGCGAAGCGCTCGACCATCAGGGCGAGTTTTACCAGTTGAAGCTCGATCCGCCGCGCGTGACGACGATTTCGGGTAAATGCCCGGCGTTCTACTTTGGCGGGCTGAGCCACGAGGCGCGCGAATGCGCAGCACAAGGCGCCGATGTCTATCTGATGTGGCCCGATACGATGGACAAAGTGCGCGACACGATCGCCGATATGACTGCCCGCGCGGCACGGTTCGGTCGCACGCTGAAATTCGGATACCGCGCGCATGTAATCGTGCGCGATACCGAGGAAGAGGCGCGTGACTATGCCGACCGCCTGCTTTCCAAACTGGACGATGCGGCGGGCCAGGCGATCCGCGAACAATCGCTCGATGCCAAGAACTTCGGTGTGCAAAGGCAGGCCGAATTGCGCAAAGCTGCGGGTGGCGACGGGTTTGTCGAAGACAATTTGTGGACCGGGATCGGTCGCGCGCGTTCGGGCTGCGGTGCGGCGATTGTCGGTACGCCCGATCAGGTACTGGCCAAACTGCGCGCCTATCAGGCCGAAGGGATCGAGGCATTCATTCTGTCGGGTTATCCTCATGCGCAAGAGGCTGACCTGTTCGCCCGTCACGTACTGCCGCATATTGCACACGGGCCGTTGGCGCTGTGACGATGATGCGTCGGTTGAGCAGCTCGCTGCTGGCAGGCACGGTCATCGTCGGTTGTGCTGCAACGGCGGCGGCGAAGCCGGGCGATTGGGTCAACGGTGTACTGCCTGTTGCCAAACCCGTCGAACCGACTGCGATCCCTTTGCCGGTGACACAAATCCTGCCCAACCCCGACGCCGAAGGCTGGGCCCGGCAGGACCCGAGCCAGCGCCAAATCTATAACGTGTCGCATCCCACCATAACACCGATGCCCGCCAGCATGGGTGGAACCGCACCTGAAGCCGCGGTAATCCTGGTGCCGGGTGGCGGGTTCCAATTCCTCGCGATCGACAACGAAGGGTATGATGTGGCCAGCCGCCTGGCACCGCTCGGCGTGCGCGTGTTTATCCTGAAATATCGCACCCAGCCCGTGGGCGATGGAATCGACGCCTACAAGTCAGCGATTGCCGCCACCTTTCAACGCGGCGAAGGGGCCGCCGAACGCGCCAAGCTGATACCGCTGGCGGTGGCCGATACGCAATCTGCGATCCGCATGGTGCGGCAACAGGCCGAACAATGGCATGTCGATCCGGCACGCATCGGCGTGCTTGGCTTTTCCGCAGGCGCGATCGCCGTGCTGGGCGCTTTGCAAGCCAATGCCGCCGATGCCCGCCCCGATTTTGCCGGGATGATCTACGGCCCGACCCAGGCCGACACGGTACCCGCCAAAGCACCACCGCTGTTTGCCGCAATTGCTGCCGATGACCGGTTTTTTGGCGGCCAGGATTTCAGTCTGATCAGCAATTGGCGACGTTCGGGCGCGTCGGTCGAATTTCACCTGTTCACCAGCGGCGGTCACGGCTTTGCCTCTCAACCCAAAGGCAACACCAGCGACGCCTGGTTCGACGAATTTACGCTGTGGCTCAAATCGTCAGGCTTCGCAAAACCCTGACGCGTCAGGCATTGACCAGTTTCAGGCGGGGAACAAACGTCTGGATCACAGCGAGCGCGGCCAGATAGGCGCCCCCGCAAATCGCGAACATTGGCACATAACCGTGGCCATGACCCAGTGACCACCCCGCCAGTTCGATGATCCCGGTACCCGACAGATTGCCTGCCACTGCACCCAGCGCGATCACGCTGGCCACCCGGTCGGCAGGGATGATATCCGCGGTCATGCCCAGGATATTGGTCGAAAACCCCTGATGCGCAAACAGGCCCAGCCCGATCAACACCGCCGCAAGCCATGGGCTGGTGACGGTCAACGCCAAAGGCATGGCCAGCACGACCAGCGCATAAAACAACATCGAGAATTTGCGCGCCGCATTCACGCTCAACCCGCGCGCCAGCAGCAGCGGATAGAAAGCGCCTGATGTAACCGCGCCAAGTGCCGCCAACGAGAAAATGATCGCGATCGGCCAACCCAGCGCGGCCTGCCCCATGGCGAACTGCCGGTTGAAAAAATCGGGCATCCAGAACAGCACAAACCACCAGACACAATCAGTCAGCGCCTTGGCGCCGATCACCGCCCAGGTGCGTCGATCATGCAGCAATTCGCTCCAGCGAAACGACGACCGTTCAGGCATGTGCCCCAAGGGTTGCAGCTTGCGCGTCGCCAGCATCCATCCGACCAACCAGGCAAAACCGAGGCTGCCGGTCACCACAAATGCCGCTTTCCAGCCAAACGCCAGTGCAAACGGCGGGATCAGAAGGGGCGTAAGAATGGCCCCGATATTGGGCGCGGTGTTGACCAGACCGATCGCCAGATTGCGTTGCCGCGCGGGCAAATAGAGTGTCGCGGCTTTCAATCCCGCAGGCGTGCTGACCGATTCACCCACCGCCAGCACGATCCGCGCAGCCACAAACTGCTGCATTGTTACAGCAAGGGCGTGCGCCATGCCGCCCAAGCTCCACGTTGCCACGGCAACGCCATACGCCAGCCGCACACCCAGGCGATCAACAAACCAGCCGACGAACAACAATGCTGCCGCCGCTGCAATCTGGAAAGCCGAGCCCAGATGCGCATATTCGGCATCATTCCAATGAAATTGCGCCTCCAGCGTTGGCTTGAGCAAAGCCAGCACCTGCCGATCGACATAGTTCAAGGCATTGCCCACAAACAGCAGGACAACCAGCATGACCATCAGGCGCTGTGCCCCGCGGTCGGCCGTGGCATCACCGCTCACCACACTTGTCATCCCCCGGCCTCTCGCTGCATGCACACAGTTTGCACCACTCTAGCGTGGCCCCGCGATATGGAAAGCCGGATATGACACCGGAAGACAAGCACTATGTGGCGGAAAACCACACGCCTTCTCAGGCGACCGGAATGGTATCACGCCAGGATTGAAGCTCGGGTAATGCCCCCAATTGATGAGCGGAAGTGGTTTTCCTGCGCGGGGTGTGTCTCCCATGCAACGATTTGCAACATTTCTGTCATAAAAGGCTTGTAGCGCCGCTCGTGCAGGGGGCGTTGCTGCCGCTAGCTACACCGGAGCCGAGGCGGAAAAACCGCCAAGAAAAGGCCAGTTTTGCGGCAAATTCGCGCCTTGAGGGGCTATTCGCTTAATTACGTCAACCAGTCTTTGCAACATCGACGTCTGTAGAAATTGGAGCGCAGTAGAGAGTGGGCTAATGGCCCGCAAGAAGCGCGCTCATGCAGGCTTCGGGAGGAACCATAACCATGAAAAGCTTTCTCGCCACGTCTTTCAAGGCCCGCCGTACGGCCGTATTGTTGACCAGCGCGCTGTGCCTCGGCTTTGCCGCCTCGGCCCATGCCGAAACCGCAAAACCCGCTCCAGCCGCCGATGACAGCCTGACATTCCATGGCATCACGCTGTCGGGCACCGTCGATCTTGGCGTGCAGTATGACAACCACGGCGCGCCGATCAGCGATTTTCACCCCGCTGGCAGCAACCCGTTCGTGGCCAAGCAGAACAACGGCTCGGTCACCGGCGTTATCCCGAGCGGCCTGAGCCAGTCGAAAATCACGCTTGCCGGCAAAGAAGCCATCAACGATGAATTTTCGGGCGTGTTCAAGCTTGAAACGTTCTTCAACCCGCAGTCGGGCCACATCAGCGACGCGCTGAAGTCGCTGACGCTCAACAACGGCGTGGCTTTGGCCAACCAGACGATGTCGGCTGACTCGAGCATCGCCGGCCAATTCTTCGGTGGTGCAGCCTATGCCGGTATCAGTTCGAAGCATTACGGTACGCTGACGTTCGGTCGTCAGACCACGCTGCTGGCCGACGCAATCGGCGCCTATGACCCGATGGCTGCTTCGCAGGCCTTCTCGGTGATTGGCTTCTCCGGCACCTATGCTGGCGGTGGCAACACCCAGGACCGTCGCTTTGATGACTCGCTCAAGTATCTGTACTCGAACGACCATTTCCGCGTCGGCGCGATGTACAAGTTCGCACAGGCCGGTGCCGAAGCCCATTCGGCTCTGGGTCTCCAGGCAGGCGTGAGCGCCGCCAATGCCACTGTCGATTTCTACTATGAATCGGTGAAGGGTGCTGTCGGCGCGTCGGCATTGAGCGCTGCTCAAGTTGCTGGTCTTGCCACGTCGTGCCCAGGCTGCGCAGTCGACAAAACCGTGGCTGCAACCATCTCGGATACCGAAACCTACTCCGTGATGGGTTCGTACAAAGTCAACAAGATGGTCAAGTTGACCGGCGCCTATGAAAACATCCAGTACAAAAACCCGAACAGCCCGCTGGTTGGTGCAACCGGCACGGCTTATAACGACATCGGCGGCTACACCATTCCGTATGCGCTGCTGAACCAGACCGCCTACAGCAACCCGAAGAAACTGGACGTGTTCTGGGCCGGTGCACAGATCGCGGCCACGAAGAAGCTGTCGGTGTGGCTGGCATATTACAACGTGCACCAGAACAGCTACGCGACCGGTGCAAACGCAGGGTGCTCGTCGTCGGTGGCTGGCAACTGCAGCGGCGATCTGCAGGCATTCTCGATCGCCGGTATCTATGACTTCAACAAGCACGTTGCGTTCTACGCCGGCATCATGGCCAGCAACGTGACCAATGGCTTCGCCAGCGGTTACTTGTACACCAACGAAATCGATCCGACCGCCGGCATCCGCCTGCGCTTCTGATTTCTCATCAAACGGGAATGCTGCTGGCGCAAACCGGTGGCATTCCTGTTCGGACCAAATTGCCCGCATGCGCGAAAATGTTCGCACATGCGGGTTTTTTGTTGCTGAACGGCACACGCCGCGCGATGGGCGTTTCGCATGGCACGATGCCTGTCCTGCATATTCCGTGCCACTATTCGCAAAGGCCTATGGTATAGCACCTATGGGCCAAAAAGCATGACATAAGACCGATCACGCCGCCCAAGAGGTCGACGCCAACTTTGGCTCGCGAACAAGGCTTGATCATGCTTGAAAACACGGGGCCCGCTGTCGGGCCAATTGTCGCTATTGGCGCCTCTGCCGGTGGGCTGGATGCCCTATCCCGGCTGTTTGACGTGATGCCAGTGACGAGCGGCATGACCTTCATCGTCGTCCAGCATCTCGATCCAACGCACAAAAGCCTGCTCGCTGGTTTGCTGGCAGAACACACAACAATGCCGGTTGCCGAAGCAATCGACGGATGCGCACTGCTGTCCGATCATATCCATGTCATTCCCCCGGGTCATTTTCTTGCGGTGCGCGCCGGGCTTTTGCAGATCTCCGCTTTCGAACCGCACCACGGCGCGCGCCTGCCCTTCGACCACTTGCTGCGGTCACTTGCTCAATCAGCGCCACGCCGGACAATTGCGGTGATTTTGTCCGGAACCGGAAGCGACGGAAGCAAGGCATTGGCCGCGCTCCATCAGGCCGGTGGCTGCGCGATTGCGCAAAATCCCGAAGAGGCAGAGTTTCCCGAAATGCCGGAAAGCGCGATTGCCACCGGGCTGGTCGACCGGATCACTGCCTTGGCCGACATCCCGGCCGCGTTGACAGATTTGGGCGCAGGCCGTTCCGCACGGCCTGCACCACCGCCGCAAGCGATGCCGGCCAAGGCAGATCTTTCCGCGATACTGTCCGTGGTCAAAGACCGCACCGGGCACGATTTCAGTGCATACAAGCCAGGCACGATCAGCCGCCGGATCGAACGGCGCATGGGCCTGCTGGCGATACGCCCCGGCGATCTGGCCCAATATCGCGATCTTTTGAACCACGATCAGGCCGAATGCGAAAAAATGGCCCAGGATCTGCTGATCAATGTAACCTGTTTTTTCCGCGATGGCGCCGTATTCGACGCGCTGGAAACCACGGTCATACCCGATCTTCTGACCAAGCTGACGGCGGATCAGGCGCTGCGCGTGTGGGTTGCCGGGTGCAGCACGGGTGAAGAGGCCTATTCGCTGGCGATGGTGTGCCGCGATGCAATTGCCGCCAGCGGGCGCGAGATCAAGCTGCAGATTTTCGCATCGGACCTCGATGCCGATGCCATCGCGTTTGCGCGCGAAGGGGTCTTTCCGCTGGACATCGCCGGCGCGGTTTCGGCCGATCGCCTTGGCCGGTTTTTTATTCATGACGATACCAGCTACCGCGTCGCTCCGGGCTTGCGCGGGCAAGTCGTGTTTACCGTGCAGGATGTGCTGACCGATCCGCCGTTTTCGCGCATAGACCTGATATCGTGTCGTAATCTGCTCATCTATCTGAATACGGATGCCCAGGCCAAAGCCATCGCGCTGTTTCATTTTGCGCTCAAAGAAGGCGGCGTGCTGGTGCTCGGCTCGGCCGAATCCATTGGCCGCAACGACGACCGGTTTGAACCGCTGGACAAAGCCGAATGCTGTTTCCGCCATATCGCGCATGGCCGCCCGGGTCAGCCAGATTTTCCATTCAACTTTTCCGGCAGTGTGCCGTTGATCAAGCCCGATAGCGAGGCATCCACGCCCGCACGTCAGACCAGTCTGGCGCAGACATGCAGCCAGATCATTCTGGCAACCCATGCCCCGGCCGCAGTGCTCATCAATCGCCGTTATGAATGTCTTTATTCGATGGGGCCCACGCATCGCTATCTGCGGGTTGCTCCAGGCTATGCCTCGCTCAACCTGCTGGCGATGGCATCGCCGGCTTTGCGCACCAAATTGCGGCTGGCGATCGATCGGGCGGGCAAGACCGAGCCGCGCATCGATGGCGGCCGCGCGCGCGTCACCGTAGGGGACGTTACGGTCTGGTTCCGCATCGATATCCAATGGTTGAACGAAACCAACGAAGACTTGCTGCTGGTGTGTTTTGTCGAACTGCCCGGCGCCGACCCGCAGGCCTCAGACATGCCCGCAGACGCAGCGCGCATTGCCGAGCTGGAAAGCGAACTCGAAGCCGCCCACGATGAAGTGGCCAGCGCCATTCAAAGCCGCAAGACCGCCGAGCAAGAGCAAAAGGCGATCAATGAAGAGGCTCTGTCAGTCAACGAAGAGTTCCAGTCGACCAATGAAGAGCTGCTGACATCAAAGGAAGAGCTGCAATCGCTGAACGAAGAACTGACCGCGCTCAACGGTCAGTTGCAGGAAACACTCGAACGGCAAAGGCTGGCTTCGGACGATTTGCAGAACGTGCTCTACAGCACCAATGTCGGCACCATGTTCCTCGATGCAGGGTTGAAAATCCGGTTTTTCACGCCCGCCATCAGTCCGCTGTTCAGTGTTATTCCAGGCGATATCGGCCGTCCATTGGCCGATTTGCGGCCGATCGCCAACGATCCCGATCTGATTGGCGATGCCCGCCGGGTGCTTGCCGAAGAAACGTCGATAGATCGCGAAGTGCAGGCGCCGGAGGGCGCATGGTTTTTGCGGCGGATCTTTCCCTATCACGCGCATGACACCCGAATCGAAGGTGTCGTCATCACGTTTTCAGACATTACTCAGGCCAAGGCGACCACGCGCGCGCTCGAAGCGACCAAGCTCGAAGCCGAAAGCGCCAACATCGCCAAATCGCGTTTTCTGGCGGCAGCCAGCCATGATTTGCGCCAGCCGCTGCAATCCTTGACGCTGTTGACCGGGCTGCTCGGCAACGCCGCCGATGGTGCGTCCAAAACCGATCTATTGAACCGGTTTGAACAAACGCTGCACGCCATGTCGGGCATGCTCGACGCGCTGCTCAATATCAACCAGATCGAAGCCGGGGTGATCCAGCCGCAGCTTTCGGACTTTGCACTCGGTGCTGCGTTCGATCGCCTGCGCAACGAATTCACGATGACTGCGCAAGCGCGCGGACTGGAATTGACCATTATGCCCGGCGCGAGGATGATTACCAGCGACCCGCATCTGCTTGACCAGATGCTGCGCAATCTGGTCGGCAACGCGATCAAGTACACCCCGCGGGGCAAGATCCTGGTTGGCTGCCGACGCCAGGG
>CAIPWG010000161.1 GCA_903868655.1 uncultured Sphingomonadales bacterium | reverse complement strand
TGCATCAGCCAGCCTTGCTGGAAAATGCCAGCCTTGCGCGTCGATGAACGCAAGGTTTTGATCCGTTCATGCAAAAAATCTTGCGCTAAAGCACGGAACTGCCTATTCTTTGCGGGTTGCTCCGGTGCTCCCCTCATGGCCCGGAGCGGCTGGTGCACTTTCGGGTGCACCTCCTCCCTGAACCTTGGCCACCTGGGGCTTGTCTCCAGGTGGTTTTTTATTTCGATTTTTTGGCGCGTGCTGTGGTTTTTCTGCAACGATCACAGCGCCAATGCCAGCCCCCACCCGCAAGGCCCGCAAACATCATTCGGCTGCGGTGCGCCAGCGCAGACGATCGCGCCCGAGCGCAGCAACATCGCCTGCCAACCCGCGCACCATACCGACGAGCAGGTCGACCATCGCATTGAAGCCAGGCCCCGGCTGTGCCATCCCAGCATCCAGATAAGCGGTGCGGTCTATTTCGATTTGAACGGCATGGATCCCGGCACTGCGCCGCGCATGCCGATCGAGCACAAACCCACCAGCATAAGGACGATTGTGCGCTACCTGTCGCCCGGCCGCCGCCAGGTATGAAAATACCGAGGCGACCAGCGACCCGTCGCAAGCCGTGCCGAATCGATCGCCGATGACGAATTCCGCCGGCGGGCCGGCTGATGCAGGCAAAGGTGGCATCGAATGCAGATCGATCAGCAGCACAGCGCCCCAGCGTTGCTGCACTCGTCCGATCAGGTTGCTCAGCGTCGCATGGTAGGGCTGATGGATTTGCGCAATGCGCCGATCGAGTTCGATGTGGTCGAGCCGCGTCTTCCATAACTCGCCGACAGCGGCCAGCCGCCGCGGGACGAGGCCGAGACCGCTGCGCGCACGATGCGCGGCCTGACCATTTGCGCTGCTCTGTCCACCACCAAATCGATGCGACTGGGTACGCGATGTACCGGCCAACATGTCCCAATCGATATCATCGATCGAACGGTTGAGGTCGATCATCGCACGGGGTGCTTCGGCTACAAGAAATGGCGCACCGGTCTCGCACGCCACCGCCTCTGCCAATTGATCGACCAAACGATCTTCGAGCCGTAACAAAACCTGTTCGGGCACCCGCAAAGCAGACAGAACCGCCTCTGGATAGCGCCGCCCCCCATGCGGTGCAGCCAGTACGATCGGGATCGGCGCGGGCTCGGTCGCGGAGCCTCGAAACGCGCAGAATCCCGGCGCACCGGGAATTGTGCCGCCGCGCACAAGCCCAGCAACGCTTTGCGAATCACCAAAGGTATCGCGTGGTCCCGCCATCAAACAAAAGCTGCAACCGATTGGCGGCTGTGTCAAAGTGGCCTTGCATCTATTTTGCGGCACATTTTTTAACCTCGACAGTCTATGTTCCGTCATAACGGGATGATGGCCATCGTTCCGGCGCGGTGGTCGGCAGCGATCGCAGCCGCGTAGACCGACACGACCATTTACAAGACGAGAAGGTGATCATGATCCGCATTCTGCTGGCCGAAGACGACGAAGCCATGCGCCTCTATCTGGCGCGCGCGCTCGAAAACGCGGGATTTGACGTGATTGCAGTCGATCGGGGAACCGCTGCAGTCCCCTTGCTGGAACGGGAAAACTTTCACCTGCTGCTGTCCGACATTGTCATGCCTGAAATGGACGGGATCGAACTGGCGCAACGCTGTGCCGAAATCAGCCCGGCCACCAAAGTCATGTTCATCACCGGATTTGCAGCGGTAACGCTCAAAGCCAATCGCGAGGCCCCCCAGGCACGCGTGCTGTCCAAGCCGTTTCACCTGAAGGATCTGGTGATGGAAGTCGAACGGCTGTTCGAGGATCATCCCATGTTCGGAAATGGCCGCCCGCATAACTGATCGGGTGTCAGAATGTGCTTGGCGAAAAATTAGCGGCAAAGTCGCTGCAAAACCGTCAAAAGCCTCTTGCCAGCAAGATTGAGCGTGTCTAATGGACCGCCTCCGGCTGGGAAGCCTTGTCGGATTGCCGATGGTGTCGGGCGTATAGCTCAGTGGTAGAGCACTATGTTGACATCGTAGGGGTCGCAAGTTCAATCCTTGATACGCCCACCATCGAGAAAAGCCCGCTGAGCCATGTGCTTAAGCGGGTTTTTTCATGCTCGCAAAACAGGTGCATGTTCGTTTTTTGGCGTTGGCCCTGCGTGAAGTACCTGGCCAGCTTGACGGGTCAGCCCGGAACCCACTTCGTCAAGCCCTGATCGCACGCCAACCATCCAAGTGCGTCTTTATGGCTTTGACCAAACACGCTCCAAAGCCGATCTCAATTGTTTCAATCGAAAAAGTGTCTGCACGCTAAGGCCCAGCAGCCATTCTTCTGAAAAATAGGCATATATTCGCCAATTTCTGATCACACGGCCGTCGCAATCCACCATTCACCACTTTGAACTTGTAACAGTTCGCTTCGTATTCGCGGGGATGCACAATTGCGGCACCGCAACATAAAAAGCGGGTGGGTGCCGCGTAATGGGGAAACATTTTATGACAAAGACAAGTGCCGCCGGGGTTCGCTTCGGCGCCGGCCTGATGACGCTGGGCATCGCGCTCGCCGGTACGCAGGCTTTCGCCCAATCGACCGGTACGCTCGATTTTGACAAGGAAATCGTTGTCACCGGCACCCGTGATGGTGCGCTGAAAGGTATCAATGGCCTGGTCCTGCCCGATACGTCGAAGGCGAAAGGCGAATTGAACCAGGGCTTCATTGATCGCCAGGTGCCCGGCCAGTCGCTCAATGACCTCATCAACTATCTGCCGGGCGTAAGCTTTCAAAACAACGACCCTTACGGCGGTGCCGGCGGTACGCTGACCATTCGCGGCTTTGACGCCACGCGCATTTCTGAAACATTTGACGGCGTTACCTTGAACGACGACGGCAATTATGCGCTTTACGCGCAGGAACTGCTCGATACTGAAGTGATTGACAAGATCACTGTAAATCTCGGCACGACCGACGTTGACAGTCCCACATCTTCGGCTTCGGGTTCGGGTTCGACAGTCAATTTCACCTCGCACATGCCCAGCGACAAAATGCATGCAAAGCTGGTCGCCTCTGCCGGGCAAGACCTGTATTATCGTGCGTTCGGCATGCTCGACACCGGCACATTCGGCCCGTGGGGCACCAAGGGGTGGGTTTCGGCCAGCAAGACTCAGAACGATTCGCCGTTCAACAACTATGGCCATATCCGCAAACACGAATTCAACGGCCGACTTTACCAGCCATTGGCTCATGCGGGCGACTTCATTTCGCTGGCCGGCTTCTATGTCGCGCTGCGCAACAATTTCTCCGGCTCGGACCCATTGTCAAACGTGCGACTGGGCAATGACACCGGAACAGGCTTTACCTACTTCCCTGCCTCAACCGGTCCGGCCAGCTTTTACACATATTCACCATGTGCCGTGGCAACCGGCACCAAAGGCGTCGCCAACACCACCCCCAACGCCTGCGGCACGGCATTCGATTACCGGGTCAACCCCGCCAACCTGATGAACATTCGCGGCGCGATGAAACTGACCCTCAGCAACACGCTGACTTTCACGTTTGACCCGTCCTATCAGTTCACCAAAGCGAATGGCGGCGGAACCACTGGCGCGTTCGAATCGGGATGCTACCTTATTTCGGGCAAGTGTCAGACTGCCAGCGCCACCACTACCCCGGCAGTGGCGCCGATTTATGGCTACATCAACGGC
>CAIPWG010000160.1 GCA_903868655.1 uncultured Sphingomonadales bacterium | reverse complement strand
GCTGCCGCGCGCTATGTGCAGAGCGAGGGCCTGGCCGCGATCCATGCGCATGAAACCGCATTGGTGGCGCAGGCACGCGCGGAATTGGGCCGCATCAACGCAGTGCGGCTGATTGGCCCCGCAGCCAGCGCGGGCATTGTCAGCTTCACGCTTGAAGGCGTGCATCCGCACGATCTGGGCACTATCCTTGATGAAGAAAACGTGGCCATCCGCGCGGGCCATCATTGCGCCCAACCGCTGATGGTTGAACTTGGCGTTCCCGCCACCGCCCGGGCCAGTTTTGGCTTGTACAACGATGAAACCGATATTGCCGCGCTGGTGCGCGGGATCGAACGCACCTTGAGGATTTTCGCATGACCGAGGAACCCAAGTTCACGCTTGAAGAAGTCGATGCCGTTGCCACCCCGCCGCGTGCACGCGTCGAAGACGAAGCCCCGGCGGACAAACTGAACCGCAAGCGCGACTATCTGGAGGGTTTCCTGGCCGAAACCCCGCAAGATTTGGGCGCCAACGAGCCGGGCGGCGATCTCTACGAGAATGTGATTATCGCTCTGCGTGAGATTTACGATCCGGAAATTCCGGTCAATATCTATGACTTGGGGCTGATCTATGGCGTCGATATCGACGACCAGGGCCATGCCGTGGTAACGATGACGCTGACGACCCCGCATTGCCCGGTGGCCGAGACGATGCCGGCTGAAGTGGAACTGCGTGTCAGCTCGGTACCCGGCGTGCGCGATGCCGAAGTCAATCTGGTTTGGGACCCGGCGTGGGACCCGCAGAAGATGAGCGACGACGCCAAGCTTGAATTGGGAATGTTGTGACCATGGAAACCGTAACCCGTACCCGCGCGACCCGCGAACGCCCGCCCGCCGTCGTCCTGACGCAGGCAGCGCAGGCGCGGATTGCAACGCTGATGGCCGATGCGCCCGCCGATGCGGTGGGTGTACGGCTGTCGACGCCGCGTCGTGGCTGTTCGGGTCTCGCCTATTCAGTGGACTATGTCACCGAAGCCAAGGCCTTCGATGAAAAGATCGAAACACCGGGCGGCATATTGTTCATCGATGGCGGATCAGTGTTGTACCTGATCGGCAGCACCATGGACTGGGTCGAAGACGATTTCCAGGCCGGTTTCGTCTTCGCCAATCCCAATGCCAAAGGCTCGTGCGGCTGCGGAGAGAGCTTTACCGTCTGAGGTTTGCACCGCGTCTGCCCGGGTGATCGGGGCAGACGCGGTTTTGTCTGTTCATGGCCGCAGATCGGGCGCGGTCGCTTCGGCTTTGATCAGCGCCACGGCTTCGGCGAGCGACACCACGTGCTGGGCCTGTTCGCCCAGGCGACGGATCGCCACGGTGCCTTCTTCGGCCTCGCGCTTGCCAACGACCAACAGGTACGGCACTTTTTGCAGGCTGTGTTCGCGCACTTTGTAGTTGATCTTTTCGTTGCGCGTGTCGATCTCCACCCGGATGCCTGCGTCAGTCAAAGTCTTGACCGCTTCTTGGGCATAGCCATCGGCGTCGGATACGATCGTCGCCACGACCGCTTGAACCGGCGCCAACCAGGTCGGCAGCCGTCCCGCGAAATGTTCGATCAGGATACCGATGAAGCGCTCATAGCTGCCGAAAATCGCGCGGTGAAGCATGACCGGCCGGTGACGATCACCATCTTCGGCGATGTAGCTGGCATCGAGCCGTTCGGGCAACACACGGTCCGATTGCATCGTGCCCACCTGCCAGGTGCGGCCGATCGCATCGGTCAGATGCCATTCCAGCTTGGGCGCATAAAACGCGCCTTCGCCGGGCAGCTCTTCCCAACCGTATTCAGGCGTGGCGAGCCCGGCTGCGACAACTGCATTGCGCAGTTCAGACTCGGCCTGATCCCACATTGCCTCGCTGCCGAAGCGTTTTTCGGGACGGAGCGCCAGCTTGATCGCGTACGTAAAGCCGAAATCGCGGTAGATCCGGTCGGCCAGCGCGCAGAAGTTGCTGACTTCGTCAACGATCTGGTCTTCGCGGCAGAAGATATGCGCATCGTCCTGGGTGAACTGACGTACGCGCATCAGGCCGTGCAGCGCGCCATGCGGTTCGTTGCGGTGGCAGCAGCCATTTTCGTAGTAGCGCAAGGGCAATTCGCGATAAGATTTGATGCCCTGCCGGAAAATCAGCACGTGCGCCGGGCAATTCATCGGCTTCAGCGCCATCCAGTCGGCTTCACCCGAGATCACCGGTCCGTCGTCTTCGGTGTTGGGCACTTCGTCGGGGATCACGAACATGTTTTCGCGATATTTGCCCCAATGGCCAGACGCTTCCCACTGGCGCGCGTCCATCACTTGCGGGGTTTTCACCTCGCGATAGCCGGCATCGTCGATCGCGCGGCGCATATAGGCTTCGAGTTCGCGCCAGATGCGATAACCTTTCGGATGCCAGAACACCGAGCCATGCGCTTCGGCCTGCAAATGGAACAAGTCCATTTCCTGTCCGAGCTTGCGATGGTCGCGCTTGGCGGCTTCTTCCAGCCGGGTCAGATGCGCATCGAGCTGCTTTTTGTTGAGCCAGCCGGTGCCATAGATACGGCTGAGCATCGCGTTGTTCTGATCGCCGCGCCAATAAGCGCCCGACACGCGGGTCAGCTTGAACGCCGCTGGATCGAGCTTTCCGGTCGAGGCCAGATGCGGCCCACGGCACATATCGAACCAGTCATTGCCCGACCAGTAGACTGTCAGTTCTTCGCCGTCGGGCAATTCGGCGGCCCATTGCGCCTTGAAGCTTTCACCCGCAGCCTGCCAGCGCGCGATCAGATCGGTGCGCGCCCAGGCTTCACGCCGTAACGGTTTGTCGGCAGCGATGATGCTGCGCATTTGCGCTTCGATCGCGGGCAGATCGTCTTCGGTAAACGGGCGTGTGGCCGGGGCGAAATCGTAATAGAACCCGTCATCGGTTGACGGGCCAAAGGTAATCTGCGTGCCGGGAAAGAGCGATTGCACTGCTTCGGCCAGCACGTGGGCAAAATCATGACGCACCAGTTCGAGCGCATCGGCTTCATCGCGCGCGGTCACCAGCGCCAACTGCGCGTCGTGTTGGAGCGGACGGGTGATATCAACCAGTTCGCCATCGACGCGCGCGCCCATCGCGGCTTTGGCCAGTCCCGGCCCGATCGCCGCTGCAATCTCTGCCGGGGTGGTGCCGCGCGCGACATGACGCTCGGAACCATCGGGCAGGGTGATCGTTAGCATGTCGGACATGGGATGGGGCACTCACCTGGTTGGAAATTTCCGACGCTTTGGCAGAAAGCGGCGCGTTCCGGAAGGGGGCTCGGGTGTTGTGGCCGGGATGCCAAGCGTTTACCTGTTGGGCGATGCCCGATACCCACAAACTGGCGCCGTTGGCCGCCTTCACATTGCCCGACGGCCGTCGCATGGCTTATCGCCATTGCCGCGGTCGCGGACCAACCGTGGTGTTTCTGCCCGGATACAAATCCGACATGGGTGGCAGCAAGGCGCTGGCAGTACTCGACTGGGCCGCGGCGTACGGGATGGGGTGCCTGCTGTTCGATTATACCGGCTGCGGCCAAAGCGATGGCGACTTTGCCGAGGGTACGCTGTCACGCTGGCGCGATGAGGCCGTGGCATTGATCGCGCATTGCGAGCTGGATCAGGTCGTGCTGGTCGGATCAAGCATGGGCGGGTGGCTGATGTTGCTTTTGGCGCGCGAGCTGGGTTTGCGCGCGGTTGGGCTCGTGGGCATTGCGGCGGCTCCTGATTTTACCCAATGGGGGCTGG
>CAIPWG010000159.1 GCA_903868655.1 uncultured Sphingomonadales bacterium | reverse complement strand
GGTCGGGTCGGGATGCGCCGCCCAGATCGCAGGATCGATGGCTACGGCATAAAGTGCCGCCCAGTCGTCGGCACGCAGCGGACGCAGAATTATGGCGCCGTCGGTTAGCCGCGGCTGCATGTCAAAAACGCTCATGCCTTCGTTCCCTATCGCATCGGCATTCCATGTAAACATGGGCAGGTTCGGCGATCATCCATGGCGCGTGCCGATTTGCACGGTTGACCGTTTTGACGCGACCACCCGGAGCGGTTAGTGCGCGCCCATGCTTGCTTTGCTTTCCCCTGCCAAAACGCTCGATTTTGAACGCGCGCTTCCCTTGCTGGAGGCCACAAGGCCGTATTTTGCCGAGGAAGCACACGGACTTGCCAAAGCGGCGGCACACCTTTCGCAGCAGCAACTGGCAAAGCTTATGCATATTTCGCCGCGGCTGGCCGAACTCAACGCATCGCGTTTTGGCGACTTTGCCAATCTGCCCGAGCGGCCTGCGCTGTTTGCCTTTGCCGGTGACGTTTACGCAGGGTTTGAGGCGCATACGCTCGACGACGCCGGCGTTGCATTTGCCCAGGATCATGTTCGTATGCTGTCGGGGCTTTATGGTCTTCTCCGGCCGCTCGATGCCATCCGACCCTATCGGTTGGAAATGGGCACGCGGTGGGCGCCGGGCCACAAGAAACTGACTGACTGGTGGGGATCACGGATCGCCGATTTGCTGCTCGACCAGCTGGCTGCCGAAGGGTCGGGCGTGGTGCTCAATCTCGCCAGCCAGGAATACTTCGCAGCCGTCAAAGATCAACTGCCCGACGTTCGCGTTGTCGAAGTTGAATTTCGCGAGCCTGGCCCCGATGGTCCACGCTTCATCAGCTTTCACGCCAAGCGCGCACGTGGCTTGATGGCGCGTTGGTTGTGCGAACATCACATCACCGACATTGCAGCCATGCGCGATTTCGACAGCGATGGTTATCGCTTTGATGCCGGCGAAAGCGATGCCGATCGCTGGCGGTTCACCCGAGGCTGATCTTTCGCCTCCTTTGGCGATTTTACCCGCTGTGGCAGCCTTTGCGCTGAACACTCGGGCGAACTGTGCTAAACGCCATCCCGAGAAATTGCCCGCGACCTGAGTCTTTTGTGCCAGGACGAACCACGGCACACGCGTTGCCTACGCCATGGCCGACCACAGAGGTCGGCGCCCTAAAGCCTTGACCGTGCCTGCGGCCGTCGATGGTTTCTGCCCCAGCCGAGCCGCACCGAACCGCTGAATGGGAATCTACCATGAACGCACTGCTTCTCGCCCGCGCACAATTCGCTTTCACGATCAGCTTTCACTTCCTGTTTCCCGCGTTTTCAATCGGTCTGGCCAGTTTTCTGGCGGTGCTTGAAGGACTGTGGTTGCGCACCGGTTCGGGGGTCTATGCCAATCTCTATCGCTATTGGCTGAAAATTTTTGCCGTGGTGTTCGGCATGGGCGTGGTTTCAGGACTGGTGATGTCTTACCAGTTCGGTACCAATTGGTCGGTGTTTTCGGACAAGGCCGGGCCGGTGATCGGGCCGCTGATGGCGTATGAAGTGCTCACAGCGTTTTTTCTCGAAGCCGGCTTTCTGGGTGTGATGCTGTTCGGCATCAACAAAGTCGGGCGCAAATTGCATTTCGTGGCGACACTTGCGGTGGCCGGCGGCACATTCATCTCGGCCTTCTGGATATTGGCGGTCAACAGCTGGATGCAGACCCCGACCGGTTACGAGATCAGTTCCGACGGCCGATTTATGCCGGGACCGAGCTGGTTGGCGATCATTTTCAACCCCAGTTTTCCTTATCGCCTGGTCCATACGGTGCTGGCGGCCTATCTTACCACGGCCTTTGCGGTGGGTGGGGTGGGCGCCTGGCATCTGTTGAAAGACGCGCAAAACCCCGGTGCGCGAAAAATGTTTTCGATGGCGATGTGGATGGCGGCGCTGGTCGCACCGATCCAGATCCTGGCGGGTGACGCGCATGGCATCAACACGCTGGAACATCAGCCGGCCAAAGTGATGGCTATGGAAGGGCATTTTCACAGCCATCCGCGTGGCGCGCCATTGATCCTGTTTGGCCTGCCAAACCAGGCGCAACAGCGGGTCGATTACGCGATTGAAGTGCCCAAGCTGTCCTCGCTGATCCTGAAACACGATGCCAATGCGCCGCTTGGCGGGCTCGATACCATTGCTGTGGCCGATCAGCCGCCGGTGGTGATCGTGTTCTGGGCATTCCGGGTCATGGTCGGACTGGGGCTGGCGATGGCGACCCTCGGGCTGTGGAGCCTGGTGGCCCGATGGCGCGGGCGGCTTTACACCACGCCGCTGTTGCATCGTGCCGCGCTGGGTATGGGCCCTGCGGGGTTTATCGCAGTGCTGGCGGGATGGGTCGTGACCGAAACCGGACGCCAGCCGTTTACCGTCTATGGCCTGTTGCGCACCGTTCACAGCGTTGCGCCTTTGACCGCGCCGACGGTCGCGACGTCGCTCGCGGCGTTTGCACTCGTCTATTTTACCGTGTTCGGCATGGGTATTGTATATCTGCTGAAACTTATGGCCAAGCCACCACATGCGCATGAGACCACGCTGGATGGCACGCCGATCCGCACTGCCGGATTGACCCCTGCACCCGCGCTGGGCGGATTTGAGGAGCACGTGGCATGAGCCTGGTACATATTGATCTGACCGTGATCTGGGCCGGTATCATCGGCTTTGCGATTGTCGCTTATGTCGTCCTGGATGGCTTTGACCTCGGGATCGGCATCCTGTTTCCGTTCATTGCGGTCGGCGACGACCGTGATACCGCAATGAACAGCATCGCGCCGGTGTGGGATGGCAACGAAACCTGGCTGGTGCTGGGCGGAGGCGGGCTGCTCGCGGCTTTTCCGCTGGCTTATGCGATCATCCTGCCGGCGCTATATGTGCCGATCATGGCGATGCTGCTGGGGCTGGTATTGCGCGGCGTGGCCTTTGAATTTCGGTGGCGCGATCCGGCACACAGGCCTGCATGGGACGTCGCCTTCACTTTGGGATCGACACTCGCGGCCTTCATGCAGGGCGCAGCGCTGGGTGGCCTGTTGCAGGGCGTCAAAGTCACAGGGCGGGGTTATGGCGGTGGCGCGTGGGACTGGCTGAGCGGTTTCAGCCTGCTGACCGGTGCAAGCCTGGTGCTTGGCTATGCCCTGCTCGGCGCGTGCTGGCTGAATTGGAAGACCGCTGGCGCGCTGCAACGTCAGGCAGCGGGCTATGCGCGGCGGTTCGGTATTCTGTTGCTGCTGGCAATTGGCGGGGTCAGCCTGGCCACGCTTGGCCTCGATGCAAATTATGCCAGCCGCTGGCTGTCGATGCCCGACATCCTGTTTACCGCGCTGGTACCGGTGGCGACACTGATCGTCACCGCGCTGTTTTATCGCAGTCTGGCGCGCAACCGTGATGTTCAGCCGTTTTTCTGGGCGCTGGCGCTGTTTGGCCTGTGCATTGTGGGCCTGGGCATTTCGATCTGGCCCGATGTCGTGCCGATGCGCGTAACGATCTGGCAAGCCGCCGCACCACAGCGCAGCCAGATTTTCATGCTGGTCGGCGCCGCGATCATGGTGCCGATCATTCTGGTCTATACCGGGTGGGCCTACTGGGTGTTTCGGGGCAAGGTCGATAGCGCGGGTTACCATTGATGGCACCGCGCCATCCCGATGAAGCCCCGCTTTGGCACCGCCTGGGCTGGATGGCCGCAATCTGGCTGGCCAGTGTAGCCGCGCTGGCAGTGATGGCAATCCTGCTGCGGCTGGTCCTGGCACGCTGAACGAACAGGATGTGAAGGAGCGGCCTCCGTGGGGAAGCCGCTCCAGCGTGATTAGTGGGTAACAGGGAGGACCGGGATCATCCAGGTCAGCACGTACTGCTGAAGTACGATCAGGACACTGAGGATCGCAGTCAGGATGAAGCTGTGGATGAAAGTGCGGGCAAAGACCTTGCCTTCTTGCCCGGCCATGCCGACCACCGACACGCCTGTGGTGATGTTCTGCGGCGAAATCATCTTGCCCATCACCCCGCCCGACGAGTTTGCCGCAGCGAACAACACCGGATTGAGATTGAGCTGCTTGGCAGCGACCACTTGCAGGTTGCCAAACAACGCGTTGCCCGAACTGTCGCTGCCCGACAGCATCACCGCGATCCAGCCCAGGAAGGGCGACAGGAACACGAAGAACGATCCGGTTGACGCCACACCCGCGCCAAGGCTGTAGGCCAGGCCCGAATAGTTCATCAGGTACGCCAGCCCCATCACGAACATGACGGTCATGATTGCCATCCAGGTCTGTTGCCCGGTCTTGACGATGCAGCGCCCAAGCGCTGCGGGCGACAATCCCACCAGCACCGTCGTGATCAGGCAGGCCACCAGGATTGCGGTACCGGTCGACAACGGCTGGAACGCCCAGATCGCGTCATAAGGCTTGCCATGATAGAGCGTGATCGAAATCGCCTTGTCCAAACCCGGCCATGCGATCTTTTGCTGGCCGATTGCTGAAATTTTGTAGCTCGTCCAGCCGATGACGACTGCAGTCACCACCATCCATGGCAACCAGCCCTTCCACGGCGCAACGCGCGTGGTGCCAACCACCGCCGACAGCGCATCTTCGCGAATGGCGAATTCGGGATCGTGTGCAGGCGACCAGACTTTGAGGAACAGCAGAGTGACGATCAGCGACGCCATGGATGCGAACACATCGGTCAGCGAATAGTCGAGATAGTTCGATGAAAAGAACTGTGCGAACGCAAAGCTGCCACCGGCAACCAGCAGCACGGGCCACAGCGCCTTGATCGAACGAAACCCGCCATAGACCATGATCACGTAGAACGGCAGGATCAGGGCGATGAACGGCAATTGCCGACCGATCATCATGCCCAGTTGCGCAGCTGGCAACGAAGTTACCGAGCCAAGCACGGTGACCGGGATGCCCAGCGCGCCGAAGGCCACCGGTGCGGTATCAAACATCAGCACGAACACCAGCGCATCGAGCGGACGCATGCCGACCATGATCAGCATTGCACTGGTGATTGCAACCGGCGTACCGAACCCGGCAACGCCTTCCAGCAACGCACCGAAACAGAACCCGATGACCACCAGCACCACACGCCGATCATTGGGCACGTGTATGATCAACCAGCGACGAAGGGCTTCGAAATAGCCCGATTCCACTGAAATGTTGTACAACAGCAGCGCCGCAACCACGGTCCACATGATCGGCCAAACCGCAAAGACCGCGCCATTGGCCACAGCGTTCAAAGCCAGCCCGACCGGCATGTTCCATGCGGTAACTGCCACCACCAGGCCGACCACGAGACCAGCCAGCGCCGCTTGCCATGCCGGGCGGCGCAGCGCGCCCAGCAACAGCAGAACGGTCAACACCGGCAAAGTTGCCACGATGAAGGACAGTCCCAGACTGCCCCCCACCGGCGTTACAAGTTGTGCAAACATCTCAAGCACCCTCTCAATTTTTGATTTTCAAGTGTATTTGCACGCCCCCGCGCGCGTGATCAGCTTGCCATGGCATCGCGGGATTTGGCCAGCGCACGAAATTTGTGCAGCAGCGGCTCGGTATAGCCGTTGGGTTGCTCCACTCCTTCGAACACCAGCGCGCGCGCTGCCTGAAACGCCAGGCTGGTTTCTGCATGGCCCGCCATCGGCTGATACAGCGTATCTTCGGCATTTTGCGCGTCAACCTTGAGCGCCATGCGCGAAAATGCGGCGTTAACATCCTCGGGCGAACAGACTCCGTGCAGCAACCAGTTGGCAATGTGCTGCGAAGATATACGCAAGGTGGCGCGGTCTTCCATAAGACCAATGTCGTGGATATCCGGCACTTTGGAACAGCCAATGCCCTGATCGACCCACCGCACGACATAGCCGAGGATGCCTTGCGCGTTGTTGTCGAGTTCTTCGCGGATTTCGTCAGGCGACCAATTGTGACCTTGGGCCACCGGGATGGTCAGCAGCTGGTCGAGCGCGGGCACTGCTTCTTCGGCCAGAGCACGTTGCACCGCGAACACGTCGACGCTGTGATAATGCGTGGCATGCAGGGTCGCTGCGGTCGGGCTCGGCACCCAGGCGGTGTTGGCGCCCGAGCGCGGGTGGCCGATTTTCTGGGCGAGCATGTCAGCCATCCGGTCGGGTGCGGCCCACATGCCTTTGCCAATCTGCGCACGGCCGGACAGGCCGCAATGCAGGCCGATGCGCACGTTGCGATCTTCGTAAGCTTTGATCCACGCGCTGTCCTTCATCGCCGCTTTGCGCACCATGGCGCCAGCCTGCATCGAGGTGTGCATTTCGTCGCCGGTGCGATCGAGGAACCCGGTGTTGATGAACACCAAACGCCCCTGCACCGCCGCGATGCACGCAGCCAGGTTGGCCGAAGTGCGGCGTTCTTCATCCATCAGGCCGATCTTGATCGTGTGGCGATCGAGCGACAGCAGATCTTCGACCGCATCAAACAGACGATTGGCGAACCCGGCTTCGTCGGGACCGTGCATCTTGGGCTTCACGATATAGATCGATCCCGCCTGTCCGCCCTTCGATCGGCTGTTGCGCAGCGGCCCGGTGCCCTTGATGTCGTGCAGGCCAGTCAGACCCGTGACGATCGCATCGAGGATGCCTTCGGGTGCTTCGCTGCCATCGGCCAGAAGCACCGCCGGCGTGGTCATAAGATGGCCGACATTGCGGGCGAACAGCAGCGCGCGACCATGCAAAGTCAGCGTCTGGCCACCCGGCGCATGATACGTGCGATCGGGGTTCAGGCTGCGCGTCATCATACGCCCGCCCTTGTCGAACGTTTCCGACAGATCGCCCAGCATAAGACCCAGCCAGTTGTCGTATGCCGCAACTTTGTCATCGGCATCGACCGCAGCCACCGAATCTTCGAAATCGACAATAGTCGACAACGCCGATTCAAGCACGATATCGGCAATGCCCGCCGCATCGGTCGCGCCGATGGGTGACGCCCGGTTGATGACCAGTTCGATATGCAGGCCATTGTGGCGCAGCAGGACCGCGTCGGGTTGCGCCGCATCGCCGCGCCATCCGACCAGGGCTTCCGGATCGGCCAGTGCGGGCACCAGCGCGCCCGCTTCGATCGCATAGCCGGAGACATCGCGATGGCTGCCATCGACCAGCGGCACCGCTTCGTCCAGAAACGCGCGGCCATGCGCCACAACCTGGGCCCCGCGCACGGCGTCATAACCTTTGCCTTCGGCTTTGCCCGGCAATGCATCGGTGCCGTAAAGCGCGTCGTACAGACTGCCCCAGCGGGCATTGGCTGCATTGAGCACAAACCGCGCATTCAGCACCGGCACGACCAGCTGCGGCCCGGCCAGCCGCGCGACTTCATCATCGACATGGTCTGACGAAATTGCAAACGGCGCGGGCTCTGCCACCAAATAGCCGATTTCGCGCAAGAACGCGGCATAAGCTACGTGATCGATCGGCTGACCACGATGCTCGGCATGCCAGGCATCAATCTGCGTCTGGATCGCATCACGGTGTGCCAACAGAGCCGCGTTTTCGGGCGCAAACCGGCCAAAAATCGCGGCCGCACCCTGCCAGAACGCGTCAGCTGCGATTCCCGTGCCTGGCAAAGCGCGGGTTTCAATGAAGTTGACCAGTGCCGGAGCGACCTTGATCCCTGATTTTTCGATATAGTGTGTCATGCCCGCAACCTTCACGCTTTGAGACCGGCGGCAGCGATGCCCGCCAGCGCACAGAGTTCATCATTGTCCGAAGTATCACCCGAAATGCCAACGCCGCCGATGACCAGGCCGGCCTGGTCACGCACGAGCACCCCGCCAGCCACGGGCACCAGACCATGGGGCGCCAAGGGCGCGACGCTGGCGATGAAGTGCGGCCGATCGACCGCCATTTCGCCTAGCGTGCGCGATGATACGCCCATCGCCACCGCGCCGCTGGCTTTGCCTTGCGCCACGGCCGGGCGAATAGCGGGCGAGGCATCGCTGCGTTGCAACGACACCAGGCTGCCCGAACCATCGACCACGGCCACAGTCAGTGGCTTCAGCCCCAGATCCTGCCCTTTGGCCAGTGCACCGGCAATGATCGCATTGGCTTGCGCGAGAGTGAGCACCGACATCTACAATTCTCCTGATTGGATAACTTATCCGAGCTGGGACGGCCGCGGCCCGCCATGGGCCCAGTCGATCAGTTCGATAGTATGGACCACCGGGGTCTGGGTGCGCTGGCCGATCTGGACCGCGCAACCGACATTCCCCGCCGCAATGACATCAGCACCCAGCCGTTCGATATTGGCGACTTTGCGCTGACCGATCCGGTCGGCAAGGTCTGGCTGAAGGATGTTGTAAACCCCCGCCGAACCACAACACAAATGCGCCTCCGCCGGCGTGACCACTTCGAAACCGGCCTCGGTCAACAGACGTCGCGGCGCGTCGGTCACTTTTTGACCATGCTGCAATGAACACGCCGCGTGATAGGCGACACGCAATTTGGGCGCCGGAGCTTTCACTGGCTCGGGCAAAATCAATTGGCCCAGAAATTCGCTGATGTCGCGCGCCAGTGCTGAGAAATGCGCCGCGCGCTCGGCATAAGCCGCATCTTCGCGCAGCAGAAAACCGTAGTCCTTCACCGAAGTGCCGCAACCCGATGTGGTCATCAAAATGGCGGCTGCCGGGCCTTCGGCTTCGGCGGCGGTCCAGGCGTCGATATTGCGCCGGGCTGCGTCAAGCGCTGCGTCCTTCTGGCCCATGTGGTGCACCAGCGCGCCACAGCACCCTTCGCCTTTGGCCAGCACCACGTCATAACCCGCCCGCGCCAGCACACGCAAAGTGGCCGCACGAATGGCGGGTTTCAGCACGGGCTCGGCGCAACCCTGCAACAGGATGACCCGGCCGAGTGGCGATTGGGCGGTCACCGGTGCGGGTGCCTGCGCGACAGCATCGCGGCGCGGGATCAGCGCCAGCATCGCCGCCAGCGGTTTGAGCGGACCGGCTTTCCGGAACAATCCGGCCAGCGGCCGTGCGATGCGCCCCAGCGCGATCGCAGCGCGAAACCGCGCGGGATAAGGCAGGATTCGCGCAAGCACCCAGCGCAGCATCCGATCGGGCAGCGGCCGTTGATAGGTGTCGTTGATGTAGGCCCGGGCATGGTCGACCAGATGCATGTAATTCACGCCCGACGGGCACGTGGTCATGCAAGACAGGCACGACAGGCAGCGGTCGATATGCTTGACCACTTCGGCCGAAGGCTTGCGCTCGTTTTCGAGCATGTCTTTGATCAGATAGATCCGTCCGCGCGGGCTATCGAGT
>CAIPWG010000158.1 GCA_903868655.1 uncultured Sphingomonadales bacterium | reverse complement strand
CCATACCTTCAGCCATGCCCGGGCGTACGGCAAACCACATCATCCCAGCCAGATAGATCACGTAAAACAATGCCGCCGGACCAATCCGGAAATCCGCAGCCAGCAGATCGCCCAAGGCCGGACGATAGACTCGCGACCCTGCCCACGACAGCCAACAGGCATCGAGCGCGCCAAACACGAGCGCAGCCACGGTAAATCCGATCACCCATTTCATCATCGTATCTCCGTCAGCGCAATTAGTGCGTGACCATGGGCTTGACCGTGTTCGCACGGCGCGTCAATTGTGCCCTTGATGAATAGCCAACCCGAAATCGCCGCGCTCTCTTTCGAAGAAGCGCTCAAAGCCCTTGAAGAGGTCGTTCGGCGGCTGGAAAGCGGTGAGGCACCGCTCGACGAATCGATCGCGCTTTACGCTCGCGGTGATGCGCTGCGCGCGCATTGCCAGGCGCGGCTGGATGCCGCGCAAGCACGGATCGAAGCGGTGGTGGCCGATCGGGACGGCACCGCGGCGTCTACTCGGCCTTTTGACGAAACGGCGTGACCGCCATGGCGCCTGCGGAACCATCCACTTCGGTGTTGCACGATGCGCTGGTGCGGATCGCCAAGGAAGTTGATGCCTGTTTCGATACCGTGCTGCCCGTGCCCGGCGACCCGCGTGACCGATTGTTTGAAGCCATGCGTTATGCAGCGATCGGTGGCGGCAAAAGGCTGCGGCCGCTGCTGGTTGCTTCGGTTGCGGGGATGTATGGGGTCGATCGCAATGTTGCGGTGCGCGTGGGCAGCGCGCTGGAGGCGATCCATGTCTATTCGCTGATCCATGATGATCTGCCGTGCATGGACAATGATGCCCTGCGCCACGGCAAAGCCACCGTGCATCTGGCTTTTGATGAGGCAACCGCCGTGCTGGCTGGCGATTCGCTGTTGGCGCTGGCTTTTGAAATTCTTTCCGACCCTGACCTGATCGGCGATCCGTTCACGCGGATCGAACTGGTGCGTACGTTGGCACTGGCCAGTGGCGCACAAGGCATGGCCGGTGGACAGATGATGGATATCATTGCCGAAACTACAGCATTTGATTTGTCGACGGTGACCCGCCTGCAACAGCTGAAGACCGGGGCGTTATTGGGCGCAGCGGTGGAAATGGGTGCGATTCTGGGCAAGATTGCACCCGAGGGCCGCACGCATTTGCGCGGATACGCACGCGATATCGGGCTGGCGTTCCAGATTGTCGATGATTTGCTCGATGCCGAAGGCAACGAAGCAGCCGCTGGCAAAGCACTGCGCAAGGATGCCAATGCCGGCAAACAGACCTTTGTGTCGTTGTTGGGTGTCGACCGTGCGCGTGCCCAAGCCCGGCATCTGACCGACCAGGCGATCCAGTATCTTGCATCGCATGGTGAAGAAGCCGAACCATTGCGCGCGATCGCCCGTTTCATCGTCGAGCGCGATCGCTAAAAAGAAATTCGCGCCGTCAAAAGGCATGGAGGGGGATTTGTCATGACCGGTATCAAGGAACGCGTCGGTGTCTATCCGGGTACGTTCGATCCGATCACCCGGGGCCATCTGGATATTATCCGGCGCGGGGCGAAACTGGTGGACCGCCTGATTATCGGCGTGACCACCAACATGTCCAAAAATCCGATGTTCACCCCCGAGGAGCGTATTGCGATGGTGCAACGCGAGGTCTCGGCACAAGGCATCGACAATGTGGATGTGACCGGGTTCAATGCTTTGCTGATGAAATTTGCCGAACATCAGGGCGCCAGTGTGATCATTCGCGGGCTGCGCGCCGTCGCTGACTTTGAATATGAATACCAGATGGCGGGCATGAACCAGCAGCTGAACAACCGCATCGAAACGGTGTTCCTGATGGCTGATGTCAGCCTTCAGCCGATCGCATCGAAGCTGGTCAAGGAAATCGCGCTGTTTGGTGGTGATATCACCCAGTTTGTGTCGCCTTCGGTGCGCGACGAAGTGGTCGCACGGGTCGAAGCGCAAGGACGGCTGGGCGATTATTGAACCTTGGCACGGCCGCTCAGACGGGAATTTGTTCATTGCAGGCTCAGCCACGCTCGCCTATCGGCTAAATCCCAGATTTCGACAGGATGTTTTTGTAATGCGCTTTCGCCTGCTTGCCTCTCTTGCGCTTGGCGCCGCGATTGTTGCTGCACCGGCTCATGCTCAGCAAAAAGGGGCCAAGGCCGAGGTCAAGCCATTCAAGGTAGACCGGGTCGTTTCCTCCAACACCATTTCGTACGCCATCGATGCGGATGAAAGCCACGATCCCGAAAATATTCTGGTGCTCTATCTGTCGAACGGCGGTCGCGTGGCGATCCGGCTGATGCCGAAATGGGCACCGCACCACATCGAACGCATCAAGACCCTGACGCGGGAAGGTTTTTACAACGGGGTGATCTTTCACCGCGTGATCGATGGCTTCATGGCGCAGACCGGAGATCCGACCGGCACCGGACAAGGCGGTTCGAAACTGCCCGATCTGGAAGCCGAATTCAATGACGTGCCCCACGGGCGCGGCACGGTGTCGATGGCGCGCACGGATGAGCCGAACACAGCCAACAGCCAATTTTTCATCGTGTTCTATCCGCGCTCTGCGCTCGATCGCAAATATACCAACTTCGGCCGGGTGATTTCGGGTATGGATGTGGTCGACCGCGTGGTGCGCGGCGAACCGCCGGCACGTCCGACGCGGATCGTGCAGGCTTCGCTTGGCATTGATCACTTGCCGGCTCCGGCGATCGCACCCGAAGCACCCGCGCCGGGCAAGATCACCGCCGACATGCTCAACCGTTCGACGGCGCATTGATCGGTCGCTGCGGGCGATAGACCATGCGCGTTGATCTGTTTGATTTTGACCTGCCAACCGACCGGATCGCATTGCGGCCGGCACGGCCGCGCGATGCCGCGCGGTTGTTGCATGTGCGGGGCAAAGACGCTTTGGCTGATCTGGGCGTGCGCGATCTGCCAAAGTTGTTGCGTGCAGGCGATGTTCTGGTGTTCAACGATACACGCGTGATCCCTGCGCAGCTCGAAGGGCAGCGCGGCGAAGCGCGGATCGGCGCGACATTGCACAAGCGGATTGATTTGCGCCGCTGGCAGGCGTTCATTCGCAATGCCAAACGGTTGCGCGTGGGCGATCTCATTGATTTTGGGCATGATGTTACCGCGCTGGCAGAGACACGGCACGACGATGGCAGCTTTACTCTGGCGTTTGTCGGGGACGAGCCGGTGGAGGTTCTGCTCGAGCGCGCCGGGCGCATGCCGCTACCACCCTACATCGCGGGCAAGCGCCCCACCGATGCCGACGACCAGCGCGATTATCAGACAATGTTTGCCGCACGCGACGGCGCGGTCGCTGCACCCACCGCCGCGTTGCATTTCACACCTGCATTGCTCGATGCTCTGGCCCAGGCCGGTGTGGCGCATGAAACGCTGACCCTGCACGTGGGCGCCGGTACCTTTTTGCCGGTAAAAGCCGACAACACGCAGGATCACGCCATGCACGCCGAATGGGGCAGGATCGACGCAGACGTGGCCGATCGGTTGAATGCGGCACGATCCCGCGGTGGGCGTATTATCGCAGTCGGAACGACGAGCTTGCGTCTGTTGGAAAGCGCAGCGGGCGAAGACACCGTGATCCGCCCGTTCGCCGGTGACACCTCGATCTTCATCACCCCGGGCTATCGCTTTCGCGCGATCGACGGTCTGATGACCAATTTCCATCTGCCGCGTTCGACGCTGTTCATGCTGGTTTCGGCGCTGATGGGGCTGGAACGGATGCAGGTTGTTTATGCCCATGCCATTGAACAGCAGTATCGGTTCTACAGCTATGGCGACGCCAGCCTGCTGATCCCATGACCCGATTTTCGTTTCAGATCCACGCTACCGACGGCAAAGCGCGCACCGGCGTCATCCAGATGCTGCGGGGCGATATTCGCACACCCGCATTCATGCCGGTGGGCACTGCTGCCACAGTCAAGGCGATGAAGATGGAAGATGTCCGCGCTGCGGGCGCTGACATCATTTTGGGCAACACTTATCACCTGATGCTGCGGCCAGGCGCAGAGCGCATGGCGCGGCTTGGGGGCCTTCACAAGTTCGGTGGTTGGGATCGCCCGATCCTGACCGACAGCGGCGGGTATCAGGTGATGAGCCTGGCCAGTTTGCGCAAGATCACTGAACAAGGCGTGACTTTTGCCAGCCATCTCGATGGTTCGCGCCATATGCTGAGCCCTGAACGCTCGATGGAAATTCAGCGGTTGCTCGGCTCCGATATCGTCATGGCGTTTGATGAATGCCCGAAGATCGATCAGCCGCGCGATGTGATTGCCCGGTCTATGGAAATGTCGATGCGCTGGGCACAGCGCAGTCGCGATGCGTTTGACGCAGGCGGAGAGCACGCCGAGCGCGCATCGCTGTTCGGCATCCAGCAGGGGGGGCTTGACGAACGGCTGCGCGCCGAAAGCGCCAGCGCGCTGTCTGCGATAGGGTTTGATGGGTATGCCATTGGCGGATTGGCGGTGGGTGAGGGGCAAGAGGCGATGTTTGCGACGCTCGAATTCGCCCCCGGACAATTGCCTGCCGATCGCCCCCGCTATCTGATGGGCGTGGGCAAGCCCGACGATCTGGTCGGCGCGGTCGAACGCGGGGTCGATATGTTCGACTGCGTCTTGCCGACGCGGTCTGGTCGCAACGGTCAGGGTTTCAGCTGGTCAGGGCCTGTGAACATCCGCAACGCACGCCATGCCGAAGATTCCGAGCCGCTCGATCCACGGTGCGCTTGCCCGGTTTGCGCCAAATACAGCCGTGCCTATCTGCACCACTTGCACAAGGCGGGCGAAATGCTCGGTGCCATGCTGCTGACCGAACACAACATATGGTTTTATCAGCAATTGATGGCCGGGATGCGCGCAGCGATTGCCGAGGGTCGCTTTGCCGCTTTTGCGGCCGATTTCCGGCGTGATTACTTGCAGCGCTAAGGCAACAAAAAAGGCGGGGTTGCCCCCGCCTTCGTTGTGTCTTGGACGATAGAGCCGACCGATCAGCGCGAATAGAATTCGACGACCAGGTTCGGTTCCATCTTCACCGGATAGGGTACTTCATCAAGCGTCGGAACGCGGACGAAAGTTGCCTTGTCGGCTTCGGCTGCGACGTAGTCAGGAATGTCACGCTCGGCCAGAGCCTGCGCTTCGGCGATCAATGCCATTTCCTTGGCTTTGGTGCCCAGGCTGATGACGTCACCGGGGCGAATGCGGCGGCTGGCAATATTGCAGCGCACGCCATTTACGCGGATGTGACCGTGGTTGACGATCTGACGCGCCGAGAAAATGGTCGGTGCGAACTTGGCGCGATAGACCACCATGTCGAGACGCTGTTCGAGCAAGCCGACCAGATTCTGACCGGTGTCACCCTTCAGGCGTGACGCTTCCTGATAAGTGGCCTTGAACTGCTTTTCGGTGACATCGCCATAATAGCCCTTGAGCTTCTGCTTGGCGCGCAGCTGAATGCCGAAATCCGAAACTTTGCTCTTGCGACGCTGGCCGTGCTGACCCGGGCCGTAGCTGCGGCGGTTGACCGAGCTCTTCGGACGGCCCCAGATGTTTTCACCCAGACGACGGTCAATCTTGTACTTCGATGTCTTACGCTTCGACACGCAAGTTCCTTTCATTTGCGTCAGGGGCGACACGATTGCCGCTGCCCTGCTGAGACCCGGGTTCGCACCATGACGCCGAAAATGCGTTATGCGGCCGCCGCTTCACCGAGCTTGCGGGGCCAATCGGACCTAGTTCCAGCAGGCCGAGGCCGCTGGGGTTCGCGTGGAAGGTGGCGCATCACCAGATCGTACCGGCAATGTCAAGCATTTCAGTTCAGGAGTTGCCTTCGCGGATACGGCGATGATGGGCCAATGTGTTCAGGATGCCGCGAAAGGTGCGCAGTTCGAGATGGTTCCAGCCCGGCTTGGTGAACATCGTGCGCAATGTGCGGCGGGTGACGGCGGCGCGGAT
>CAIPWG010000157.1 GCA_903868655.1 uncultured Sphingomonadales bacterium | reverse complement strand
CCATCCAGTGTTTCCAGTCCAAGCGCAGTATCGGCTTCCCCCCAGATTTGCAAAGTCGGAATGTCCACCCGACCATCGCCGTAATCCATCTCTGCGGGGTAACGGAACGCGGCGCGATACCAGTTGATCATCGCGGTCAGTGCCCCGGGTTGAGCAGCCGCCCGCGCATAGACATCGAGCACGGCGTCGGGAAACCGGCTCTTGTCGATGGCCATGTCGCGAAAGGCACGGCGCAGCCCGGCGGCATTGTTGCGCAACAGCGACCGTTCGGGTAGCCACGGCAATTGAAAAAACGCCATGTACCAGCTGCGCCGCCGCTGCGGCCAATGTTTGAGCGCCGTTTGCAAACAGGCCGGATGCGGCAGGTTCATCACCACCAGCCGTTCGATCGGGCGGATCCGACGGATCGCGAAATACCATGCCAAGGCACCACCCCAGTCATGCGCAATCAGCGTCACCTGCTTGGCGCCGCTGACATCAATCAGCGCCGCGACATCGCCTAGCAATTGCGACAGCCGATAGTCGGCAATGTGCACCGGACGGTACGATGCGCCATATCCGCGCAAGTTCGGCGCCCATACGCGATACCCCTTCGCGGCAAGAATCGGGATCTGGTACCGCCACGAATAATGCAATTCCGGGAAACCGTGCAGACACAGCGCCAGATGGTCTCCGCTACCGGCCGTGGCAACTTCGAAATTATGCTCGCCAGCCTTGATCTGTTCGATGGCTATGCCGTTGTCGGGGATCCAGCGTGTCTGCATGGTCTACACGGTGGCGCGGGACACGCGATCAGGTCAAGCGCAATCGGTTTCGGTCAGGCGGACACCTTTGCTGGCCAGCACGTCGCGCAGCGCCGGGCTGGTCATGCGGTCGGTCACCAGATGGTCGATGGCCTCGATCCCGGCGATACGGAGGGGTGCGATACGTCCGATCTTGCTGCTGTCAGCCACCAGGATCACGGTGCGCGCTTGTCGGATAATGCGCCGCGCCACCAAGACTTCATCGGCATCGAAATCGACCAGATCGCCTGTTTCGCTAAGCCCCGAGGTGCCAATCAGCGCCAAATCGACGCGAAAATTGTCGATGAATTGATCGGCCAATGCGCCGATCACCGCGCGATCGCCTGCGCGCACGTGGCCACCCACCGCGACCATGGCAATGCCTTCACGACCTGACAGGATATCGACGACATTGAGGTTGTTGCTGACCACCATCAGTTTGGCGTGGTCGACCAGATGTCGTGCCACGGCTTCGGTAGTCGTGCCGATATTGATAAACAGCGAGGCGCCTTCGGGCACCAGTGCTGCGGCGGCGGCACCAATCCGCGCCTTGGCCGATGCTGCATGGCCGCGCCGTTCATCGTAGCGGGCATTGGCGATCCCCGACCCGAGTGCCGCGCCGCCATGAACCCGCGCAATCAGCGAACGATCGGCCAGATGGTTCAGATCGCGACGGATGGTTTGCGGTGTGACCGCGAAGGCGCGCGCCAGTGCGGCCACATTGGCATCGCCTGCGCGTCGCACGGCGGCCAGAATAGCCGCGCGTCGCTCTGCGCCGCCGCCGCGATCGGCCATGGTGGTCAGCCTGCGGGCAAGGCGGCCAGAAACGCATCAATCTGCGCCTCGGCCTGGGGAAGCAGATGCAGTCCCATCTTGCTGCGCCGCCAAAGCACGTCGGCCCCGCTGACCGCCCATTCGTGACGCGCCAGATACGTGAGCTCGGCCTCGGTCAACCCGCCACCAAAATCGCGGCCCAGATCGGCAAGATTGCGCGCGCCGGCCAGCACCAGGTCGGCGCGTGTGCCGTAGGCGCGCGCCAGCCGATGCAACAGCGCGCGGGGCAGCGTGGGGTGTTCGCCGCATAAATCGGCGACATAGGCATCGAAATCGCCGCCGGGCATGTCGCCACCGGGCAAGCCGGCACCTGCGGTCCAGGCCGGTCCCGCCATCGGGAAATGCGGGACGAGCTTTTCCAGAGCATGTTCGGCCAGTTTGCGAAACGTAGTGATCTTGCCGCCAAACACGCTGAGCATGGGCGCTTGACCCGGTTCCGCATCGAGATCGAGCACGTAATCGCGTGTTACGGCGGAGGCATTGGCGGCGTGGTCGTCGTACAAGGGCCGGATTCCGGCGAAGCTCCAGCGCACGGCATCGTCATCGAGATGGACAGCGAAATAGCGCCGTACGGTATCGAGCAGATAGGTGGTTTCATGGTCCGAAATCGTTGCGCGTCCCGGGGGGCCGGTCCATGCTTCGTCGGTCGTGCCGACCAGCGTGAATTCCCCTTCATAGGGAATGGCAAACACCACGCGCCGGTCCGGATTTTGCAGCAGGAACGCATGATCGCCTGGATAGAGCCGAGGCAGCACGATATGGCTGCCTTTGATCAGCCGTACACCCCGGTTGCGCGCGTTGGACAAGTTGGCCGGATCGCTTGCGCGCTGGATCACATCTTCAACCCAGGGGCCGGCCGCATTGACCAGCGCGCGGGCGCGCACCACGCGTTCGCCGTGCGCATCGGTCAGTGTCGCTTGCCAGGTCTGGCCTTCGCGTCGCGCCGCCACCAGCCGGGTGCGCGTCAGGATCGTGCTGCCCCGCGTGGCCGCATCCATCGCGTTGAGCACAACGAGGCGGCTGTCTTCAACCCAGCAATCAGAATAGATGAACGCCTTGCGCGCACCGGGATTGAGGCCTTTGCCTTGCGGTGCACGCGCCAGATCGATGGTTTCGGTAGCGGGCAGCTTTTTGCGGCCGCCCAGATGATCGTAAAGCCACAGTCCCAGGCGCACCATCCATGCCGGGCGCGGTGAATGCAGTTGCGGCAGCACAAAGCGCAGCGGCCAGATGATGTGCGGGGCCATGCCCCACAGGCGTTCGCGTTCGATCAACGCTTCGCGCACCAATCGGAATTCGCCGTATTCGAGATAGCGCAGACCGCCATGGATCAGCTTGGTCGATGCCGACGATGTGTGCTGCGCCAGGTCCTCGGCCTCAACCAGCATGACCGACATGCCGCGCCCCGCGGCATCGCGGGCAATGCCGGCCCCGTTTATGCCGCCGCCGATGATCAGCAGATCGACAATTGCCGCCTCGGTTGTGTGATCGGGGGATTGCACTGGCACGACCATGATGAAATGCTCCGCACGGACATGAGCCGCGTATCAGAATGCGAAAACGAATTTGAAACGAACCAACATACGGTATAACGAACATCAAACGAAAAAGCGAGAGGGCAGTCATCATGGGCAGTGCGCAGCATATTCTGGCGATCGATCAGGGTACGACCTCGACCCGCGCAATCGTGTTTGACAACACGACGCGTGCGGTTGCGACGGCGCAGGCCGAATTCACCCAGCATTATCCTGCCGCCGGTTGGGTCGAGCACGATCCCGAGGACATTTGGCGCGATACCTTGGCAACCGCGCGCGAAGCGATTGCAGCGGCCGGACTGACGGCTACCGACATTGCGGCGATCGGTATCACCAATCAGCGTGAAACGACCGTGATATGGGACCGCGTCACTGGCGAAACGATCCATCGCGCGATCGTGTGGCAGGATCGGCGCACGGCCGAAACGTGCCATCAACTCAAAGCTGATGGCGCGGGCGCGCTGGTGGCAGCGCGCACCGGTCTGGTGCTCGATCCGTATTTTTCGGCTACAAAGATTGCATGGATACTTGACCATGTTCCCGGCGCACGTGCGCGCGCCGAACGCGGCGAATTGGCGTTCGGCACGATCGAGACGTTCCTGCTGTGGCGCCTGACCGGCGGTGCGGTCCATGCCAGCGATGTCACCAATGCCGGTCGTACGCTGATTTACGACATCCATCGTCAGCAATGGGACGAGGAACTGTGCCGCCTGTTTCGCGTGCCGATGGCGGTCCTGCCCGAAGTGCATGACAACAGCCGCCTGTTCGGCACGACTGCGCCGGGGTTGTTCGATGCGCCCATCGCGATTGCAGGCATGGCCGGGGATCAACAGGCGGCTCTGTTCGGGCAGGTTTGTTTTCAGCCGGGCGATGTCAAATCGACATACGGTACCGGCTGTTTCATGCTGATCAACACAGGTGACAAGGCGTTGGCGTCGCAAGGCGGGCTGCTGACCACGCCTGCTTATCGCTTGAACGGGCAGATGACCTATGCGCTCGAAGGGTCGATTTT
>CAIPWG010000156.1 GCA_903868655.1 uncultured Sphingomonadales bacterium | reverse complement strand
TCAACCAGATCGAAGCCGGGGTGATCCAGCCGCAGCTTTCGGACTTTGCACTCGGTGCTGCGTTCGATCGCCTGCGCAATGAATTCACGATGACTGCGCAAGCGCGCGGACTGGATTTGACCATAATGCCCGGCGCAAGGATGATTACCAGCGACCCGCATCTGCTTGACCAGATGCTGCGCAATCTGGTGGGCAACGCGATCAAGTACACCCCGCGGGGCAAGATCCTGGTTGGCTGCCGACGCCAGGGCAGCGATGTGCGGATCGAAGTGTGGGACACCGGGATCGGAATCCGGTCGGATCAGCTCCACGCCATTTTCGACGAGTTTCATCAGGTCGATACGGCAGCCCATGAAAACAGTGGGGGGCTGGGCCTGGGTCTGTCGATCGTGCAACGGCTGGGACAATTGCTTGGCCATCCTGTAGGCGTTCGCTCGGTTCCGGGGCGCGGATCGGCCTTTACCATCACGGTACCCGGAACCGCGACCGCCCAACCCGCAGCAGTGGCTATCGCGCCCCCGATCCCCCCGCACACCGGCGGTGGACGCGGGGTGATCATGGTCGTCGACGATGACCGCGATGTGCTCGACTTGCTTGAACAAGTGCTGCGTCCGGAGGGCCATCTGGTCCACAGCGCACACGATGCGGTCGAGGCAATCCACCTGATCCAAACCAACGGGATCCGGCCCGATGTGCTGCTGACCGATTACAATTTGCCCCGCGGCGTCAATGGCCTGGATCTGCTCAACCGCCTGCGCGCGTTGCTCAAGACACCTTTGCCCGCGATCATCCTGACAGGAGATATTTCCACCGACACAATCGCGCGGATTTCGGCGGGCCAATGCAGCCGGCTCAACAAACCGGTTGATCCGCGTCACCTGATCGAAGCGATTGCACACTTGTGCCCGCTCAACGACGAGCACCCTGCGACAACACCTGTGCCGACAGTGAACAGACCAGAGACGGGCACAGATCGAGCCGGACCAACCGTTTATGTTGTCGATGATGACCCCATGCTGCGATCTACGGTGCGTGACGTGCTGGAATTGCACGGTGTACACGTTGCCGATTATCCCAGTGCCGAGACGTTTCTTGATGCCTATCACCCCGGCGGCGTAGGGTGCCTGCTGCTCGATGCGCATATGCCGGGGATGAGTGGGCTGGAATTGTTGAGCACTTTGCGGGTGCGCAACGACAATCTACCGGTGATCCTGATAACCGGCGGCGGCGATATCGCACTGGCGGTGGCGGCGATGCGCGCAGGTGCCAGCAATTTCCTGGAAAAGCCGGTGGGCCGCGCCGAAATTCTGGCCTGTGTCGATCTGGCCGTTGGTCAGTCGCACGACATCCGGTTGATCGACACCGCGCGCCACGAAGCCGCCACACGGATTGCCACGCTCACTATCCGTCAACGCGAAGTGCTGCGTCGGGTGCTGGCGGGAGAACCGAGCAAAAACATCGCCGCCGATCTGGCAATCAGCCAACGCACTGTCGAAAACCACCGATCAGAAATCATGCACAAGATGAAAGTCCGTTCGATCCCCGAACTTGTCAAGCTGGCGATCGATTCGGAATTGCATTGACGGCAAGTCGCGCGGTGCAGGGTTTTTGCACACCCGCACCGCCTTGCTGCGATGCGGCCCGCCCACACACGTGCGGGCGGTTGTCGTCCCCATCAAACCAGGATCAGGCCACGCCCACTGTCCGGCCGACCAATTGCAGGCGGTCCTTGCGGCACACCGTGCGAAAGCATTCGACATAACGTTGCGCAGTCTGCGCCCAAACGGTTGACCGGCTGGCGGCATAGGCCTTGCGCCCCATCGCCAGCCGCGCGGGCGCATCGCAGACCAGCGCCAGCACCGCCGCGCCCAGCCGTTCGGAATCGTGGAACGGAACAAGAATGCCTGATCCATCGGCCAGCAATTCGGCGGCATGCCAATAGGGAGTCGACACCACGGGCCGTCCCTGGCCGTGCGACCAGGCAAGCGTGCCCGAAGTCAATTGCGCCGCTTCCAGATAGGGAGTGACATAGACATCGCACATCGCAATATGTTCGAGCAATTCGGGCCGATCGACGAACCGGTTGATAAACACCACATTGCGGCTCAACCCCAAGGCTTCGACACGCGCCATCAAACTTTCGCGGTAAGCTTCGCCGGCATCGCGCAGCAAATGCGGGTGGGTCGCGCCCATCACCACATAGACCGCATCGGGTGCCGCCGCGACGATCGCGGGCATCGCCTCGATCATCGTCTCGATGCCCTTGCCCGGGCTGATCAGACCAAATGTCAGGATCACTTCGCGCCCGGCGAAGCCGATTTTTTGCTTGGCCCGGTCGGACGATTCAAGCGGCGCATCCGGAATGCCATGCGCAATCACCACGATCTGTGCCGGATCTGCACCATAGACCGCGGTCAGGATATCGCGCCCCATCCGCGCCATCACCACGACCCGCGCCGACCGCGCCAGAATGGATCGCATCACCACGCGTTGGGTCGCGGTCGGCTCGACCAGCACGGTGTGCAGGGTGGTGACCACCGGAACCGTCAGCGTGGCCAGCAGCCCCAGCACGAAATTGCCTGCGGCTCCGCCGAAAATCCCGAATTCGTGTTGCAGGCAAACCACGTCAAACCCGCCCCGATTGATGAAGTCGGCAGCGGCGCGATAGTCGTCAAGGTTGTCCTGATCGATGCTCATGCGCACCGAGCCGGGCCAGTCGTATTCTTCGCCCGGATCGCACATCGCGAAAATTCCGGTATCCACAACATCGGCAAGCGCGTGGACCGCCTGTTCCAGATCGGTCGTAAAGGTGGCGATACCGCAACGGCGTGGCAGCGAATTGCCCACGAACGCGACGCGTAACGGGCGGAGGACTGCCGTGCGCGCGATATCGCCCAGCGGTGCAAGTGCGGGCCCTGGACTTGCGGCCGGGAGAGTGGCGGGCGTTCGAAGTGTCATGCCGGTCATGGGGAGGCTCCGTGTGTTCGGGGTATCGGGACGCAGTCCAGCCCCACGCGCGCGATCCTGCGATCGGCATCGTGGTTGGCCCACCAGCAATCCCACCCAATCCTGTTTCGAAAGAGAAGCTTACGGCCACAGGCAGGCCACAAAAGCCCCGGAATATACCTCCGAAGACGCTATTTGCGGATCTGCTGGGTAGTTTCCGGGGCTGCTGCCATGCCGATCAGCATGCGCAAGACAAAAGGGCACCATGCCTTGATTGGAAAGCCCACCACCATGCCCACCCTGACCATTGCCGTCGACAGCGCCTTTGCGATTGTCGAAAAGGCCCGCCAATACGACGCCAAAGTGGCACAGACCGACCCGGACAGCGGATCAAACCCGACCGACGATGCCAGCATCGATGCGCTGGAGTTCGGCCCGGGTGATGATACCCGCCGCGAACTGATCGGCGCTGTCGACGATCTGAACGACGACGAACAAGTCGATCTGGTCGCACTGGTGCTGCTCGGCCGCGGCGATTTCACGCTGAACGAATGGCAGGCTGCACGCACAGAAGCGGGCGAGATCGATCGCGCGCACATCGGCGAATTTATCGCTTCGATCCCGCTGGTCAGCGATTATCTCGAAGAAGGCCTGTCTCAAGTCGGCGAAACCTTCGCCGACTGGCTCGATCGCGAGTAACCGGGGCGGGAGATCAGACCCCGTTTGCGGCCAAAGCCGGAGGCTTCAGTCCGTGATGAATGTCGACTTTCGCAGCACCCGCCCGTTCGAGTATGCTCCGCGCGGTTGCGACCCGTGCGGGTGTGTCATGTGCCATCACCAGAAAGCCATCGGCTGCAACCGCGGTTTCATATGCCAGCACGCTGTCGCGTGGGATACCGATACTGTAAAGCGCGGCCGAAATGGCGCTGACCCCGCCAACCAGCACAGCGCCTTCGAGCGCGCCGATGATGATCGTAGCGACATAGCCCAGCGCAACCACGGGGCCGACCAAGGGGACGCTGACAAACAGGCCACCAAAAAACAGGCTCCATAACCCGCCCCAGAACGCCCCGCGCGTGCCCCAGAACCGAACCCTGTCGCCGATGTTGAAAAACCCGGTGACCTGTTCGTCAACATGATAGCCTTTGCCGACCACGCTGAGGCGGGTGATCTCAAAGCCAGCCAGGCCGAGTTCTTTCACCGCCGCTTCGGCAGCGGCATGGGTGTCGAAAGTGGCAACAATGCCGGCGTTCTGATCGTCGGGTAAAACCATGGCAATCTCGCTTCACGCAATAGGGAAATTGAGCGCTAAGGGCTGCGCATCTGTGGCAGCAGCCTCGGATTGTACGGTGCTGACAGGGACTGATCGGTCTGCGTAGATTCCGAGGGTTTGCCATGGCGAGGCGGCACCTTAGGCCAGCAGCAAGATGCAAACCGGCCGCTTCGCCGTGCTACCCTTCCCCGGGTTTGGCGATGAGGATCAGGACCTTTCCGACGTCGACCCCGTCGGGCCTTGGTCGCATCGAACTTGAAAGCCGGCGACTGCAACCGGTCGCCGGCTTTTCTTTTCAGGTCGCACTGCAATCGCGTCAGAAGCCGTAATTGACCTGAAGTTTGAACGAAACCGGCGCCACCAGCTGACCCATCGAATCCGCATGGTCTGAAGGCCGCGCAGAATTAACGTATTGGGCCACTGGCAATTAGACATCGCCATAAACTGACAGCTTGCGCGTGATATGCACACGCAGGACCGGCGCGATCAGCAGGCGCTGATAGCCGGAATTGAGCGATGGGCCACCGTCTGAGGTGTCGCGCGCGCGCGCCGAACCAATCATCGCAAGCGTCGGCGAGACGACCGTGGCGCCCGCTGGCAAATCATATGTCAGACCCGCGCTGACATTGAACTCGTTGCCCGGGCGATAGCCATCGCGCGTCGCCACTGCGAACCGATATTGCGCCTGCACAAACCAGCGAACCGTGCTCGCAACATGGCCAAGATGATAACCGCTTATTTCCAGATCGGTGCTGCCGGTACCCGGCAACGTGTCATGGTCATATGGCAACCCGCCATATTGGTCGGTCGGGCTGGTCGCGCGCCCGGTCGGCAGTTTGATACCGAGACCAAGCCCGGTAGACATAGCCGGCGAAAACCCGGCGTATGTCACCCGCAGCATGGCGTCGCCCAGATCAGTCAACGGCACAGTTTCGATCACGGGATTGCCACTGGCATCGGCACCCGTGGTGGTGAATTTGCGTTGGACCAGCGGCAATTCAGCCATGATCATCCACTTGTGATTGATCACATAATTGGCGCCCACAGTGTAGAAATTGGTCTGAATCCGGGCATCGCTGTTATCCACAGCATTAGCGATGTGCCCTTGTTCGTGGTTGGTTTTCTGATCCATCGCGCTGAAACGGGCAAAGATCGATAAGCCGCTGTCGGAATCCTGCGGCGTGATGCCGGTTACGCCCGCATCAAAAATGCCGCAGCCGCACGCGCAGGCAAAGGCGCTGGCAGGGGCGAGGGTGGCGAACAAAGCAAGGCTTGCGCGCAAGGCGCGGGAAAAACGTGTCATTATAGGCCCTCATGGCGAGGCTGGCAGGCAAACCTGCGCGTGTCTCGATCCGTGCGGCGCAGCGATCATCGGCTGCGCCCGATATATGCGAGTGTCTGGCCCGAACCGGGTCCGGGGCTTGCTCTTTACGCCAGCGCGGGCGGAGCGCGGAGCGGGGGGCGCAGCCGGGCCGATGGCCACTGTGCCGCAAAACCGGTGGCAAAGCTTGCCAGCAGCAGAATAAACGCCAGCGCGGCCGCCAACTGGATTGGATCGGCGCCGAT
>CAIPWG010000155.1 GCA_903868655.1 uncultured Sphingomonadales bacterium | reverse complement strand
GCTCATCACCGAAATGCGGGCGGCCTATCCCGAACTCGGCCGTGCGCGTGCGCTGATCGAAGAATTTCTGGAGCGGGAGGAAACCCGGTTCCGCCAGACGCTGGCCAATGGTCTGAAACTGCTCGACGAGGCGACCGGTGGGCTGGAACAGGGCGATGCACTGCCCGGTGAAACTGCGTTCCGGTTGTATGACACCTTTGGTTTTCCCTATGACCTGACCGAAGATGCGTTGCGCGCACGCGGCATCGCAGTTGACCGGGCCGGGTTCGATGCGGCCATGGCGCAGCAAAAGGCCGCTGCGCGCGCAGCTTGGAAGGGTTCGGGCCAGACCGCCGACGGCGAAGTGTGGTTCGACATTGCCGAACGCGTTGGCGCTACTGAGTTCACCGGTTATTCGGCCACCGTTGGCGAGGCGCAAGTTGTCGCCCTGGTCAAGGACGGGGTTGAAGTGTCCGAGGCGCAGGCCGGCGATGCGGTGACCGTGATTACCAATCAGACGCCGTTTTATGGCGAATCGGGCGGTCAGCAGGGCGACACGGGTACGATCGCGGGCCCCGCACTGACTTTGCGGGTGACCGACACGCAGAAGCCGCTGGGCAAGCTGCATGCGCATATTGGCACGATAGAAGCGGGCGGAATCCGCGTTGGCGATGTGGTGCGACTGGCGATTGACCTGGTGCGCCGCAATGCTTTGCGCGCCAATCACTCGGCCACACATTTGCTGCACCAGGCATTGCGCAATCGGTTGGGTGGGCATGTCACGCAAAAGGGTTCGCAAGTTGCCGCAGAACGTCTGCGCTTCGACTTCTCGCAACCCGTCGCGCTGACCGACGAAGATATCGCGGTGGTCGAGGCCGAAGTGAACGCGCAAGTTCGCGCCAACACCCCGGTGACCACGCGGTTGATGACCCCGGACGAAGCGATCGAAGCTGGCGCGATGGCGCTGTTCGGTGAAAAGTATGGCGACGAAGTGCGCGTGTTGAGCATGGGTGGGGACGATGACCACCATTATTCGGTTGAGCTGTGCGGCGGAACCCACGTGGGTGCGCTGGGCGACATCGGGGTGTTTCGCATCGTCGCGGAATCGGCGGTGTCTTCGGGCATCCGCCGGATCGAGGCGTTGACCGGCGAAGGGGCACGCCATTGGCTGGTGGCACGCGAAGACGCGTTGAAGGCGACTGCCAGCCTGTTGCGCACTACGCCCGATGATGTGGAAACACGGGTGGCCGCATTGCTGGATGAACGGCGCAAGCTGGAACGGGAGCTTGCCGATGCCAAAAAAGCCCTGGCGCTGGGCGGTGGCAGCGCGGCTGCGGCCCATGCCGATGAACAGATCAACGGCATAATGTTCTCCGGCCAGGTCCTCGATGGGCTTGATCCGAAAGAATTGCGTGGCGTGCTTGATCAGGCCAAGGCGCGATTGGGTTCGGGCGTGGCGGTGATCGTTGCAGTCAACGAGGGCAAGGCGAGCATCGCCGCTGCGGTTACCGACGATCTGGTTGGGCAGGTCAGTGCGGTCGATCTGGTGCGTGCGGGCGTTGCGGCTGTGGGCGGCAAGGGTGGCGGTGGACGGGCCGATATGGCGCAAGGCGGTGGTCCCGATGTTGGCAACGCGGCAGCAGCGATCGATGCCGTGCGCGCTGTGCTCGCAGGCTGATCTCTTGACAGCCCTTTTGGTTCAATGCCTTGTTGAAGCTGCTTGCGTGCGATAGTTCTTGCCCAATTAAAGTGGGAGAGATCACATGCATAAGCGGGCGTTGGCATCGTTGTTGGCAGCAAGCGTTTTGTCGTCGCCGCTGATCGTTCATGGCGAGGCATTGGCGCCACGCCACACGCTGACCATCGATGACATCATGGCGATGACGAGCCTGCACGGACTGACGTGTTCGCGCGATGGCCGCAGCGCCGCATGGGTGGCGTCAAGCATCGATGCAAAGGCCGACAAACAACGTCCGCGGATTTGGATTGCCGATTTGCCTGCGGGTACGCCCCGCGCAATCACTGCACCCGAGGCTGGCGCGGGTGCACCGGTGTTCAGCCCGGATGGCCGATATATTGCGTTTGCCGCCACACGCGACAAGGACGAGCATGGCCAGATCTGGGTGCTCGACCGCCAAGGTGGGGAAGCCGAAAAGCTGACCGATCTGGCCGGTGACATCAGCGAGTTCCGCTGGTCGCCCGATGGCAAGCGCATCGTGATCGCGATGAGCGATCCGCAGCCCAAGCCACCAGCCGATGATCCGAAACGGCCACTGCCGGTGGTGGTCGATGATGTGCATTTCAAACAGGACGGGCAGGGCTTTCTGACTGCCGCTGACCACACCCATTTGTGGCTGTTCGATGTGGCCGCACGCACACTGACCCGCCTGACCGCCTCTGGCCCATGGGATGAGGGGGATGCGCAATGGTCGCCCGACGGCCAGATGATCGCATTCGTCGCCAATCACCATACTGATCCGGCAGCGCCGTCGACAGCTTGGCTGGAAACCGTAACGGCAAAGCCGGGCGCCACACCGCATGTCGTGGCCCGGTTTGG
>CAIPWG010000154.1 GCA_903868655.1 uncultured Sphingomonadales bacterium | reverse complement strand
TTTCGCTGGCCGATGCGCCTGCGCTCAGCCGTTTGAACGCGTTCCACAACGTGGCATAATCAGCGCCCCAGCGATCGACGGGAAAATTGCTTTCAAACATGGCTCGTTCCGGACCGAATGCCTCGATGCAGGTTTCGATATAGGGTTTCCACAGTGTTGCCAGTGTCTCGGACCCAAGTCCGGCCGCGGGACCCTGTTCGGGCAAACCACAAAACGCCATCGCCAGCCCGCCCAGTTTGACCGAGACATTGGGTAGCGCACCCAGCGCCTGGATGTTCTCGCGCCATATGCCGAAACGTTCGGGCAAGCGGCCGTGATAGCTGGCAATGCCCAGCGGTGTGCCGCAATGGTCGAGCACGATCGGCTGATCGGGAAAAGCGCGCGCCAGCGAAATCAGGTCGTCCAATTGCGGTTCAAGCAGCCAGGCATCAAAGGTCAGGCCCATTCTGCCCAGATGGCGGAAGCCGGCGCGAAACGCGTCATCCAGATAGAGCCCCTGTGGCGCATGAAATGGCGGGCCCAGCACTTCCGGATCGGCATCCCATGCCGCCGCATGGCGAATGCCACGAAACCGCGATGATGCAGCGGCCAGCGCTTCGAGCACGGGGCGCACACCGTCGCCTGCGGTCAGATCCGCATGACCGATGATTGCGGCGCAAGGGCGATATGCGCCGTAAAGCCCGCTGGCGCCTTGCGCAGCAACGCCGTTCACGAATTCGACTTCGCCGACCGATTTGAATGCGGGGTCGCGGTCGCCATCATAGAAAGCGCCGCATTCCATGAACACGGTGCCGATGACATTGTGCCCGGTGGTCACTTCGGCGTGGAGTTGATCGAACGTATAATAGGACGATAGCGCGATCGCGGCGATAAAGGGATGCTGCGGCTCGGGAAAATGGCTGATGAGCGGACGCAGATCCCACAAGTGGTGGTGTGGATCGATGATCGGCAGATCGGGATCGAGAATCGTTTCAGGCATGGTCACTCCCGCAATTGGCCGTTTGGCTCTTGCAGGGAACTATGGCTGAATCGTCGGCACTCGCAAGCCGATTTAAGCGCGCGGTTGAATGAGGCGGCGGCATGGGCCGCCGCCATGCTTGTCATCCGTGCGTGGCGTTGGCGGCAGACAGGATCGCGCGCACGCTGGCGGTTGCAACGTCTTCGTCGATGCCCACGCCCCACACGATTTTTCCATCGGATGTCACGCATTCGACATAAGCTGCCGCGCGCGCATCGCTGCCACCCGCAAGTGCGTGTTCGGAATAGTCGCGCACATCGATGGCAATGTCGAAACCATCCTTGAGCGTGGCGACAACCGATGAAATCAGCCCATTGCCGCGCCCCGATACCGATTGCACTTTGCCATCAACCGCGATCTTGCCTGCAAACACGCGTGTCCCGTCCGACGCTTTGGCTTCTTCGTAATCGATCAGTCCGAAATATTGTGGATCGTCGAGACGATAGGCGCGGCGAAACACCGCCCAGATGTCGTCAGCGTGCAGTTCACGGCCCAGTTCGTCGGCCAATGCTTGCACATGGCGACTGAAATCGGCCTGCATTTTCTTGGGCAGTTTAAGCCCCTGATCCTGTTCCAGCACCCAGGCAAAGCCGCCTTTGCCACTTTGCGAATTGACCCGGATGACCGCTTCATAGCTGCGGCCGAGGTCGGCGGGGTCGATCGGCAGATAGGGCACCGCCCACAGCTGATCGTTGCGCTTTTCCTGCGCCGCAAAACCCTTCTTGATCGCGTCCTGATGGCTGCCTGAAAAGGCTGTGAACACCAGTTCGCCGCCATATGGGTTCCGTTCGGGCACTGGCAGCTGGTTGCAATATTCCACGGTCTGGATCACGTGATCTATATCGGAAAAATCAAGTTCCGGATCAACGCCTTGCGTGTACATGTTGAGGGCCACGGTGACGAGGCAGCAATTTCCGGTGCGCTCGCCATTGCCAAACAGACAGCCTTCGACACGATCGGCACCGGCCATCAGGCCCAGTTCGGCCGCGGCAACCCCTGTGCCTCGGTCATTGTGGGTGTGCAGGCTGATTACCGCGCGGTCGCGGCCGGGCAGGTTTTTGCAGAAATATTCGATCTGATCGGCGTAGATATTGGCCGTTGCCGCCTCGACTGTTGCGGGCAGGTTGAGAATGATTGGCTTTTCGGTTGTGGGTTGCAGGATCTCCATCACGGCTTCGCAGGCGGCGATGCTGAAATCGAGCTCAGCGGTTGAAAACGTTTCGGGGCTATATTCAAAATGCCAGTCGGTCTGCGGAAACCGCGCGGCCTGGTCGCGCAAGTGTGTGGCGCCGGTGCGCGCAATGTCGATGATCTGCGCCTGGCTCATACCAAACACCACTTCACGCCATAGTGGCGACACGGCGTTGTACACGTGTACAATCGCGCGGTTGGCTCCGGCCAGGCTTTCAAAAGAAGTCTTGATCAGGTCTTCGCGCGATTGGGTCAGCACTTGCACGATCACATCGTCCGGAATGCGGCCCTGATCGACCAATCCGCGGATGAAGTCATATTCGGTGGCCCCGGCGCTGGGAAAGCCGACTTCGATTTCCTTGATCCCGACTTTGATCAAAAGATCAAAGAAGCGCGCTTTTTTCTCTGCATCCATCGGGTCGATCAGCGACTGATTGCCATCGCGCATGTCGGTCGACAGCCAGCGGGGCGCCTTTGTGATCGTCCGGCTCGGCCACTGGCGGTCGGCCAGGGGCACTTGGGGAAAGGGGCGATATTTGACCGAAGGGTCTTTCAACATGGACATGGGATAATGCTCTGAAACTGGATTGTTACGAGATTGTGCCGAAGTGGCTTGAAAAAGCCTGTCTGGCGTTGCGCAAATTCCCCTGAGCGCCGTTTGCGTCGCAGCACGACGCCTCAGCTCACGCCCAAGGGCGGATAAGTCGCAGGGTAAGGTCCAGTGCGCGCGTCATCACAAAAGACTATGGTCAATCACGCACAGCTTGTCCAGAATGAATGAGCGCAAGGTGCCAACGTTCAGTCCTTGCCGCATGAGGATCGCCGTGATGAGCGCTGCTGTCGAACCCTATAATTTCACCGTGTCCGAAGCCGCCATCGCAGATTTGCACGCGCGCCTCGACGGCACGCGCTGGCCCGAGGCTGAAACCGTGGAAGACTGGTCGCAAGGCGTACCGTTGCGCGTGGTGCAGGATTTCGTCCACACTTGGCGGCATAATTATGATTGGCGCCCGACCGAGGCGTGGATCAATGCCCAGGGCCTGTCGACCACGACAATCAACGGCCTTGCCATTCGCTTTCTGCACATCCGATCGCCGCATCCCGAAGCCAGGCCGTTGATCCTCACCCACGGCTGGCCCGGTTCTATACTGGAATTTCGCGGGGTGATCACGGCCTTGACCCAGCCCACCGATGCCGCCGATGCATTTCATTGCGTCATTCCGTGTCTGCCCGGCTATGGTCTGTCGGGCAAACCCGTCGTCACAGGGTGGGGTGTTGAAACCATCGCGCGGGCTTGGGGCGAACTGATGACCCGGCTCGGCTATGCGCGCTGGTATGCGCAAGGCGGTGACTGGGGTGCTGCTGTCACCACCCAGATTGGCAGGCTGAATGTGCCGGGCTGTGCGGGGATCCACCTGAATATGCCGATCGCGCGACCTTTGCCCGAAGACCTGATCGCGCCAACCCCCGCCGAACAACGCGCGTTGGCGGCGCTGCAGCATTATCAACAATGGGATGCGGGTTATTCCACCCAACAACGCACACGGCCGCAAACCGTGGGTTATGCGCTGGTCGATTCACCCACAGGTCTTGCGGCGTGGATTTACGAGAAGATGTGGGCTTGGACAGACAACAACGGCACCCCCGAAGACGCTTTGAGCCGTTCATCCATCCTCGACAATCTGATGCTCTATTGGCTTACCGCCAGCGGCGCGTCGTCGGCGCGGCTTTATTGGGAAAGCTTTGGCAGCTTCGCCGCCTCCGACATCACCATGCCCGTCGCGTGCAGCCTGTTCCCCAAGGAAATTCTGCCTGCACCGCGCAAATGGGTAGAGCGGCATTGCACCAATCTGGTGCACTGGGCCGACATGCCCAAGGGCGGCCATTTCGCGGCATGGGAACAGCCGGACCTGTTCGTGGGCGAACTGCGCGCGGCCTTCGCCAAAATGGGGTGAGGGGCCCTGTATTGATCTGGAAAGTATCGATCTGAAAATCGGTCCGGACTTGATCCGGGCACCTGCATCCTTGGGGGTTTGGGCCCGCAAGTGGCAAAAAAGGGACCAGCCCAAAGGCCGGCCCCCATTTGAACGCCACATAGCGGGATCAGTTCTTGGTCGTATCAACCAGCTTGTTCGCGCCGATCCACGGCATCATCGCGCGCAAGGCGGCGCCGGTCTTTTCAATCGGGTGCGCAGCGGCAGCTTTGCGCGCGGCTTTCAGTTCGGGCTGGCCTGCACGATTGTCGAGCACGAAGTTTTTCACAAAGCGGCCTTGTTGAATGTCGGCGAGCACGCGCTTCATTTCGGCTTTGGTTTCGGCCGTGATCAGGCGCGGGCCGGTGGTGATGTCACCATATTCGGCGGTGTTGCTGATTGAATAGCGCATGTTGGCGATGCCGCCTTCGTACATCAGATCGACGATCAGCTTAACCTCATGAAGGCATTCGAAATAGGCCATTTCCGGCGCATAGCCGGCTTCGACTAGTGTTTCGAACCCGGCCTGGATCAGGTGTGTCAGGCCACCGCAGAGCACGGCCTGTTCTCCGAACAAGTCGGTTTCGCATTCTTCCTTGAAATTGGTTTCGATCACGCCCGAGCGGCCACCGCCGACGCCGGAGGCATAGGCGAGCGCGATGTCATGCGCATTGCCGGTGGCGTCTTGCGCCACGGCGATCAGGCAGGGCACGCCGCCGCCCTTGACATATTCGCCGCGTACGGTGTGGCCGGGGCCTTTGGGCGCGATCATGATCACGTCGACATCGGCGCGTGGTTCGATCAAGCCAAAATGCACGTTCAGCCCGTGGGCAAACGCAAGCGCTGTGCCTGGGCGCAGATTGGCGTGGATGTCGTCGGCATAAATCGCGGCCTGGTGTTCATCGGGGGCGAGGATCATCAAGATGTCGGCCCAGGCGGCGGCATCGGCGTTGGCTAGCACCTTGAAGCCGGCACCTTCAGCTTTGGCGGCGCTGGCCGAGCCGGGGCGAAGCGCGATTGCGACGTTCTTGATGCCTGAATCGCGCAAGTTCTGGGCGTGGGCGTGGCCCTGG
>CAIPWG010000153.1 GCA_903868655.1 uncultured Sphingomonadales bacterium | reverse complement strand
TGATCTGGAAACCGGGATCAGCGCGCTGGGCGCGATGATCACGCAACTGACCGAAACATCCAAACAGGCAGGCGTTATGGAAGGGTGCATCGCCGATGCGACCGACGATCTGACCACGCGGCTGGACAGCATCGACCAGATTGTTCGCGATGTGAAGGCAATTGCCATCAACACCCGCCTGCTCTGCCTGCGACAGGGCCAGACCGGTGCCGCGGTTGCGGTGATCGCGGTCGAAGTGGCTGGACAGGCGACACAGTTGCGCGAAACGGCCAACCATATTGCCACCGATGTGGACAGCCTGGCCCAGCTCAATCAATCCTTGCGCGAAAACGCCGATCACGGCGAAACCGATCTTGGTGCGGTGCTGAATGAAGCGCGCCTGGTGATCGCTCAGGCCTGCCAGGACAGCGACAGCGGCCTTGCCGGCAGCGAAACGATCGTGAAGCGGTTGATGGTGCAAGTCGCCGACGCAGGCGCGGTAATCGGCGACTCCGATAACCTGGCAGACCAGTTGCAACCCGCTGTCCGGACACTGTCAGGGCCAAGACCGGTGCTTGATAGCGCCGACGAAGCCTGGCTGCGCAACATTATGCCCAAGATCCACGCACGCTATACAATGGCTGCCGAACGTCAGATCCATGCGGACTTCGCTTTACCAGGCGGTGATGCAACGCTTGGGATCGTCGATGCCAGCCCCCCCGCGGATTGTGTGGAGCAGGACGAAGACGGCCTGTTCTAGGCGGCGTGGTCAGGCTGGACTGGTGGAGCCGAGGGGGATCGAACCCCTGACCTCGTCATTGCGAACGACGCGCTCTCCCATCTGAGCTACGGCCCCGTTCCAGTCAGCTTGAAGTAGCGCAGGGCCTGCGGTTTTGCCAAGACCCCGAAACCAAAAAACCGGTTCCGGGGTGGCACTATCAGGGATTTGTCGGAGCAGTCAGATCGGGCATGCGCGGCGGTGGGGGCGCCTGTTGCGACAGTGGTTCGACCCGCACACGGCCGGTATGACCATATTTTTCTTCCCAGGCAGCCAGCGCATTCTTGTACTGGTCATACCGCGCGTAAAAATCGTCGAACACCTTTTCAATTACCGGCACTTTGGTTTGCGCAAAGGCACCAAGATCATCGGGTGCAACGTTGGCGCCATCCTGAAGGACCTGACTGACCACATCGCAGAATTCGTTCTTGGTCGGCGGCAAAGCGTAGTGATTGTACAGAACGGTCAGATAATCGTCGCGCAACGTTTCGCCACCGCGCCCATATTTGTCACGAAATTCATGATCCATATGATCATAAATCGATTTCAGCGCCTTTGCGTTGCGGGTCAGAAACGCGCGATAAAGCGGCAGGATAGTCGCGCTATGCGCATCGACACAGCCTAGTGCCGCGACAGTATAGGCCGAACGCAAATTCCACACGATCTGGTTGATCGAAACCTTGCGGTTGACCGATTCCCGCGTGCCCTCGGCATCGACCGGCGGTGTGATCATATTGGGCGCGGAACCATCGGGCGGCGTTGGACGCGGCGGGATCACTTCAACCGGCGGTTGTGGTGGCGGGGCGACTACCGGAGGTGGTGGCGGCTTTTGCGCGCAAGCGGCCAATGCCAAAACCAGGCCAACGCCTGCCAACTTGGCCCAGTGACCGCGTGCACTCTGTTGTGCACCAGCTTGTTCGGCAATTCCCGTCGACACTCGATCGCGCATGCTCACGGTCGGTCACACTCCATGCAATTTTATCAATCTGCGGGAAAACCGCGGCATAACGCGCCGACGGCGGTATTGGCCTAGCACATGCCTGCGCGATCAAGAAAAAGAAACACCCGGCGGGATCATGATCCCACCGGGTGTGATGCGTTTGCGATGATCGGAGCCATCGCGCCCGAATTAGCGGCGGTCGCCCATAAAGCGTAGCAGCATCAGGAACATGTTGATGAAATCGAGGTACAGATTGAGCGCACCAAGGATGACGGCCTTGCCAGCCATTTCGGTGCCACCAACATAGCTGTACTGATCTTTCAGCTTCTGGGTGTCATAAGCGGTCAGCCCGGCGAAGATCAACACGCCAAGGAAGCTGATGCCCCAAGCCAAGGGCTGCGATTGCAGGAACATATTTGCAACCATCGCGATCAGAATGCCGAACAGGCCCATGATCAGGAATGTGCCCATCGCCGACAGGTTCTTCTTTGTGGTGTAACCAAACAGGCTGAGACCAGCAAAAGCGCCCGCAGTGGCAAAGAATGTCACGGCAATCGACGGCCCGGTATAGACGAAGAAGATCGATGACAGCGACAGGCCCATCGCTACGCTGAACGCCCAGAACAGCAATTGCATTGTCGCTGTCGACAACCGGTTGACGCCAAAACTCATCACCATGACAAACGCCATCGGCGCCAGCGCGATCAGCCAGCGCAGCGGCGTGTGCAGCACGGTTTCGGCCATGCCCGAGGCGGCGAAGCCCAGCGCCACAATTCCCGAGAGCAGAATGCCCGAAGCCATGTAGTTGTAAATCGAAAGCATGTGCCGACGCAGCCCGGCATCGTAGACAGTGCTACGTCCCCAGGCGCCCGAAAGGCTCGGAGACGCGCCGAAGCCCGTCGAAGAGGGCTGAGGGTCGTTCCAGTTTGCCATGTGCTTATCGTCTCCGTGTGAAAGACCCAAGATAGGGGCCGTCGCATGCAATATTGCGCCGCTTGCGCCCGCTTTCAAGCGAAACCGACGAATTTTGTCTTGCCCGAAGTTCCCTTGCCGATCGCTGAACGGAAAGCCGAATGGGTTGAGGCCGATCAGGACGCCTGTTTGGCCTGCGCCGTCATCTCTGCGCTGCGATCACGTGCACCACGCAAGGTATCTTCGATCAACCGCGCCAAGCGGCCATCGGCATCGAGCACATCGAGCCCGGCCTGCGTCACACCACCCGGACTGGCCACGCGGCGCGCCAGTTCGGCAGGATTGTGCGGCGATGCGGCGGCAAGTTGCACCGCGCCTTCAATCATCGCCAGCGCCAAGCGATCAGCCTGATCGCGCGGCAGGCCGAGCGCTGCGGCGCCGCCGGCAAGCGCGTCGATAAACCGATAGACAAATCCCGGGCCCGATCCGGCCAGCGCTGTGACCAGATCCATTGCGCTTTCCTGCGCCAGCCATTCGGCCTGGCCCAAAGGCGCCATCAACGCGTCGGTCGTGGCACGCGCCTGATCGGTGGCATCACCGAACAGCGCAATTGGCGATTTGCCGAGTGCTGCGGCCAGATTGGGCATGACGCGCACAATCGCCCGCGCTGCCGGAAATGTGCCGCGCAACGTGACCAGGTCGACACCTGCGAGGATCGACAGCACCAGTGTGCCATCGCCCACCAGCGGCGCAACCGCTGCGGCCGCTGTTGGCAATTGCTGAGGCTTGAACCCCAGCACAACGACATCGGCCGCAACCTCGCTCAGCGGCGCGGTCTCGAGCAGCCTTACGCCCTCGGGCGCGGTCTTGAGCGAGGGATCAATCACCGTGAAGGCTGCGGCGTCAAATCCGCCTGCCAGCCATCCGGCCAGCATCGCCCCACCCATATTGCCGCAACCGAACTGAAAGATACGCAACACCTTGCCCCTCAGGCTTCGCCAACGGCATCGACCAGCGCACTGGCCAATGCATCGGCAGGGCTTTTGTCGCCCCACAGGATGAACTGGAACGCAGGGTAGAACCGGTCGCATTCATCAACAGCCGCCTCAATCGCGGATTGCGCCTGGCCCAGACTGAGCAGGCCCTCATCGCCCAGCATCAGGCCATGGCGGTAAAGCAGTACGCCCCCGTTCGACCACATGTCGAAATGGCCGACCCACACTTGTTCGTTGATCAAGGCCATGACCTCGTGCACCGCAGCACGCTTGTCATCGGGCACGCGAATGTCGGGCAGGCACAGCATCTGCAACACGTGATCTTCTTCGCGCCAGATGCAGCGGACCTGATAATTGGCCCACGATCCCTGAATCTCGCCGTGAATTTCATCGTCAGAGACAAATTCAAACGGCCAACCACGCGCCTCGAACAGGGACGCAAGCATGTCGACCGGCGCGGCATCCTCGCGTTCACCATTGTCTTGGGCAGTCCGCATTATCGGCACTCCAGTGCACCGGACCGGTTGTGGCAGACAAGACGGACCGCCTTGCCTATCGCTACGACCGGGTCTCGACGTCGCTTGCTTAGACCCATCGCCAAGCTACCGATGAACGGCAACAACAGGCGCCCACCCCCTTGCGCAAAACTCGACAAGACTGTGCAAAACCTGTGGACATGCGGTTAGGATCGCATGACCCCTTGATACGGTCGATACCTTATAACGGTTTCATGACGCCTTTTTGGCTAACCGGTCAGATGTTCAGGGCAAAGCCAGGGTATCGACCGCCTGCCCGGCGGGGCTGGTCCATTCGAATCCCGACACGCCATCCTTGCGCAATTCGACGATAAAATCCTGCGCTTCGGCATCGCTGTCGAACGGCCCGGTCAACAACCGGAAATTGCTGCGCCAGGGTGTCAGATAGGGTTTGCGCTTTTTCAGAACATGCGCCTTGCGCACCAGATTGCGCCATTCGCCGGGCATCTTGTCGCGATCACCGCCGGTCAGCACTTCAACCCAGATCCGGCTGGCATAGCGAGCGTGACGTCCGCCCTTGGCACTGGCCTTGTCAGTGCTCTTTTCGGCATCGGCGGTCTTGTCGTGGCCCTTGGCTTTGCCTTTGGCTTTGCCGGTATCCGCGTTGTCGCTGTCACGCGAAACGTCGCCGGGGCCATTGGGGCGATCACCGTGTGTCTGTGGCGCGCAAGTCTCGCTGGTATTGTCAGCCTTGCCCTTCTTGCCCGATCGCGATTTGCCTTTGGCTGCGGGTGCCGGGGCGGCTTTCGCGGCCTTGCCCTTGCGACCCTTGGCGGGAGTGGCTGGTTTGCAAGGCGGCAAAACGGTCTCGGCGGCCTCGTCCTTTGCTGCTTTGCCATGCGCGGCTTTGCTCTTCGCCGATTTTGCGTCGGTGGGCTCGGCTGGCGTCTCGTCGTGCTTTGCCTTGGCATCCCTGGTACGGGTTGCCTTGCCCTTTTGCGGCTTATCGCCCTCCGCCTGATCCGGCACGGTTTTTTCTTTGACGGCTTTGTCTTTGACAGCCTTGTCGACCGCGGGTTTGTCGACCGCGGGTTTGGCGTTTGCCGTTTTTGCGGCAGCCGGCTTGGTCGGGATTTTATCCGGAATTGGCGCGATCGACTGAGCCGATCCATGATCGGGCGTTGTCACAGCTGCAACCGCAGGGGTCGCCGCAATGGCCGCTGGCCCCGCTTGAGCCGGCGCCGGCGTGCGACGTGGCACCGGCGGCAGATCGAGCCGCGAAAGGACGGTTGGCTTCGGCACAACCGGTGCAGGGGTTGATATCGCAGGGGTGGCAGTCGCCACTGGTGGCAGGGCGGCCGTTGGGGCGGTTGCCACGGCGCTGCCGGTCACTTGCGCAAGATCAAAGCTGGTCCGTGCGGGTGCTGGCGACGGGCTGGTCGGCGCGGCCACAACCGGTGGCGGTGCAGCCGCAAGCATGGCAACAGGTGGGGGTGGTGGCGGTGGCAGAACAATTTCCGGCTCAGGCACGGCAGCGGCCGTAGTCATGACCGCGGCTGGATTGCCGTTGTGCCGCCGCCGCGCGGGTTTCGCCTCGCCTGCGGCAGATCCGCTGGCTTGCGCCAAAACCGGCGCTGCAACCGGCGGTTGAGCAATGGCGGCGCGCGGATGCGCCGCGGCATAAGCCATGATCTGCGGGCCATCGCGCCCAATCTCCGCCGCGCGGGGAAATTTGCCGAGACTGGCAACCGTTGCCTGTTGCGCCGGGGTCAAACGCACCATGAACCGCAAGTACGGCGCAATCGCATCGGCGAGATCGGGCGGCATCGTTGCATGCGCCACGTTCACCGCCTCGTCACTGCGCCCCGCGATGGCCAGCACGAACGTATGGGTGCGCCACGCAGCACGGTCCTGCCGCTTGAGCAAGGGCAGCAGCGCGCGCTCAGCGCTGCTCCGATCCCCCGCAATGGCAAGGCTCAATGCCAGCCGTCGGGTCACTTCATCGCGCAATGCGGGATCAACGGGATGATCGAGCACCTTGCGATATTGGGTCACCGCCGCAACATTGTCACCCACCAGATCGAACGCAAGCCCCCGATCGGGCGCGAACCCGACTGGATCGGCCCCGGCGCTTTCTGCCTGCGCATACCAGCGCAGCGCCTCGACCGGATCATCGAGAAGCAGACGCGCGCCAGCGATCGCCGCTTTGATCTTGCCGCTGACAGCAGGGTTGGATGCAGGCACCAACTGGTCGGCGCGGGTGTAAAATCCCAGCGCTGCCTCGTTGTCGCCCAAGGCAATTCCGGCATCGCCAGCCGCAATCAAGGCATCGATATTGCGCGGATCTTTTGCCAACTGCCCCAGCGCGGCATTCAGCGCTTTGCCCGCGCTCGGCGCGGTTGGCTCGACAACGGGATGCGACACCGTGGCGGGTGCCGCATCGTCTTCGGCAACTGGCGAGCTTGAGGCAAGCGCGGAACTGCTCACCATAAAAGCGCCTATCATCAGGCCCAGTCGAGCCAGCCTCAAGGATTGCGCGCGCTGCTCTGACAAAAACCGGTTCCCACGTTATGCAATCACGCTTTGCGACCAAGGCGCGATCAGCCGAGTCTGAAAAGTCCCCTCCCCTGATGGGGCTGGGGACCAAAACGTCTTCGCTTGCGAGGGGCCTTAGCGCAAATAACCGGGCGTGACGCCATCATGCGATGAACGATGGCGCCAGCCGGATGAATTGTTCTACTGGTTGTTCTGGCGCCCCAGGAAACGTGGGATGTTCAACGATTTGCCGTCGTCGCCTTCTGGTGCTTCATCCTCGGGCGGATTGCCGCGCGACAGGCTGGACATGCGCTCAAACAAGGTCGAGCCCCCCGTTGCGGGACGCGCCGGGGCCGGCGGTTCGGTCGGTTCCGGCGCCACGCCGACGCGGCCAAACCGAGGCAGGCCCGGAGACGGTGCCTCTTCCTCGCTCAGATCAAACGTCAGGTCGAACGGTTCGTCATCAACCACTGGCGGAGGGGCTGGTACGAAGGGCTGCGGTTGCGGATCACGGGCCACCACCGGTTCCGGCGCTGCCGGCGCAGGCGGCGCACTGGCAGGGCGCGGCGCGGCATCGGCACGCGGCGTGATGCCTTGCGGTGCAGCCAGACCACCGCCCGGAAACGCCGGACCACGGGTGCCTGCCATCGATGTCGGGCGTGCAAGGATTTCGCCTTGTTCGCTGGTCTGTTCTATACCGGTGGCGACCACCGAAACGCGGATCTTGCCGTTCAGATCGGGATTGAACGCCGAGCCCCAGATGATGTTGGCATTGGGGTCGACCAGTTCGCGGATGTGATTGGCCGCTTCGTCGACTTCGAGAAGCTTCATGTCGTCGCCACCGATGATCGAAATGATCACGCCTTTGGCACCCTGCATCGACACGCCATCGAGCAAGGGGTTGGCAATCGCGCGTTCGGCGGCTTCGAGTGCGCGGCTTGGGCCTTCACCCTCGCCCGTGCCCATCATGGCCTTGCCCATTTCGCCCATCACCGACCGCACATCGGCAAAGTCGAGGTTGATCAAGCCGGGCATGACCATCAGATCGGTGATCGAGCGCACACCCTGCTGCAACACTTCATCGGCCAGACCGAACGCTTCCTTGAACGTCGTTTCAGCTTTGGCCACCAGAAACAGGTTCTGGTTGGGAATCACGATCAACGTGTCGACATGTTTTTGCAGCTCGGCAATACCGGATTCGGCGGCCCGCATACGGCGCGCGCCTTCGAACAGGAACGGCTTGGTCACCACGCCCACGGTCAACACGCCTTTGCGGCGCGCCGCTTCGGCAATCACCGGCGCTGCTCCGGTACCGGTGCCGCCGCCCATGCCGGCGGCGATAAACACCATGTGCACGCCTTCGAGCGCGCGCTCGAGATCTGCCAGTGTTTCTTCAGCCGCAGCACGGCCCACTTCGGGGCGTGCGCCGGCACCCAGGCCCTGCGTGATCGCTGGCCCGAGCTGGATGCGCGTATCGGCGATCGAATTGTTCAACGCCTGTGCGTCGGTGTTGACTACGACAAAATCGACACCTTCGATTCCCGCGCCGATCATGTTGGCGATGGCGTTACCACCCGCACCGCCAACACCGATCACCGTGATACGGGGCCGCAGTTCATCGATCGACGGCGGTCCGATGTTGATGCTCATGTCGGTCTCCCGGTGCGGTTCAGGGTCTGGCCCTGCAAAATGGCGAAAATCGTGGGAGATAGCTTTGGCACGGATCGAATTGTCTAATCAGAGTCAAACTTGGCTTTTCCACAGTTGCAGTATCTATTTGGCACAAAAATATACCAATTTTCCACAGTGGCACCAAAATCAAGCCAACCGCCGCAGGGCTGTGCCCCGTGACCGATCAAAAATACTCGCGCAAGGCGCGCCAGATTCGCGCGACCAGGGCAAAACCCCGCAACTCGCCTTCGGGGCGTGATCTTGGGCCGATCGCCCGGATATCGACCGGTTCGGCCGCCGCATACAGCAACAGGCCAACCAGCGTTGATGAACTGGGTGTGGCATTGCCCGGCGGCAAGCCCAACATTGTCGGTGGCGAGCCGATCCTTACAGGACGGCCAAGTGCACCCTGGGTGAAATCAGCCAACCCAGGCATTTGCGCACCGCCGCCGGTCAAAACGACTTGTTGTCCGCGCTGACCGGTAAAGCCCATGACTTTAAGCGCTTTGGCCACTTCTTCGGTAAAATAGCCCAATTGCTGGGTGATTACCGAAATCAGTTCGGCACGGGGTATGCGGTTTTTGTCATCGGCGTGACGCGCGATCGGGCCGCCCGTTTCGGGATCTCCCGGCGCGTTCACAGGGATCATCTCGCGATGGTCAGCCGGGCTGGCAATGGCCGAACCCGACATGCATTTCAGCCGTTCGGCATGATACCGGCGAATTCCAAAGGCCGACGCAATCGCGTCGGTAATATCGCCCGATCCGAACGGGATCACTTGCATACCGAGCAACATACCCGAAACATAGACCGAGACGGTCGTCACTTCGGCACCGAATTCGACCAGCGCGACGCCGATTTCGCGTTCTTCGGGTGTCAGGCAGGCCATCCCCGCTGCAACGGG
>CAIPWG010000152.1 GCA_903868655.1 uncultured Sphingomonadales bacterium | reverse complement strand
CGCACGGCTATACCGATTATCTTACGCTTGATCAGGTCAAAGCCGCCACCTGATCGGCGGGGTCACAGTTCGAACGGCCTGGTTTCCGCGCAAATGCCCTGGGCGCGGAATATTCGCAGCCGGCGCGGAAAACAGGCCTGCGTGTGCGCGCAGCTTTGTTTCAGCCGTTATCGGGCATGCTCTGGGCCCTCTACGCGCACCAGCCGTGACACCAGCCAACGCGATAACACCAAGTGCGGCAGTGCCACCGCGGCAAGCAATTGAAACGCCCCTGTCGTAAGCGTTGCATCGGCGTGTGGCGGCAGCAGATATTGCAACGCGATCCAGCCGATGATGGCCACGCCGGACAAGGCCCCGCCGATCGTCCACCATTGGATCACGGTCAAATCGCTCAGCAAAACGCGCGTTTGGTCGAGATGCCGGGGCGAATGAAGAAAAACGAAAAACAGCGCAAACCCGATCACCGGGGGCAGCAGGATCAGCAGGCCCAGGCACAGCACCATTGCGGTCGCCCAATGGCGGCTGCCTTCATGCCACGCGGCCCATATGCCAACAGCGGTAACCAACAGAGTGACGGGAGCAGCCGCGATTATGACATCCACAATGACCTTGGCACGCGCATCGCTCATGCCCACAAACAGCATCGACACCGCTTCAGGATGCCCGATGGTGGCCGCTGCGATAACCGCCGCACCTGCGGCAAAGCGCAGCAAGGGCTCATCCAGCGCTGACCAGTCTTCTCCAAAATGCATGGCCGACGTTATCAGGAACACGACGAGTGCCACCAGCGGCAGACTGGCCCATAGCAACGCCATCGCCAGCACCAGGCCTACATAGCATGTCACGACCAACGATATTCCGTGGCGGTCGATCGCAACAGTTCGGCGCAACAGCGCAATGTCGTAGGCCCCGTGGGGCATTCCTCCGCCCACAAACAGCACCGTCGCAGCCGCGACAACCATAGGCTGTCCAAGCGACACTCCCAAAACCGTGGCGGTCAACAAGGCTGCGGCAGCCACCCAATAGGCGGGATACACGAAGTCTCCGCGCCCCAATGGGGCACGGAGACCAACGCTCAATGGCAGTCGTGTAAGCGCAGCCATCAGATCGATCTTAGTGGGCTTTCGAACCGATCGCTTCGGCTTCCGATTTGCGCACGGAGATCAAGTAGATCAAAATACCGAGGCCGGCCTTGGCAACGATATCGGCGATCGTGTAACCGACCTGAATGGCCGTTGTCACAGTACCACCGGTCAGTCCGACATACGGGACCATGTAGACGATCGGGTAAAAACCCCACGATGCGAAAGTCAACAAGCGTGCCTTGCGCACCAGTTCCTGCGCTGCGGCTGGCTGCTGGTTGATCGAGGCACCCAGACCCGAAAACAGTTCCCAAACAATGTACACAAACGGAATCGCCGACAGCGTGCCCCACAGCGCGCGGGTCGGAATGTCCGCTGCGATTTCACCCGGATAACCCAGCACGATCATCAACGCAGCAGCTGAACCGAGGCGCGTCGCCTTTGACATCGTTTCAGCTTGCGAAAGCCGCATCACCAGGATCAGTTCGACCAGCAGCAGCGGCACCGTCAGCAGCCAATCGACATAACGATAGGCATCGTTGAAGGCGAAGCCGGTTGCCGACACAACGCCGTTCTTGAATGTGTAGGCAGCGTTCCAGCTCTCGAAAATGCGGTAGTAATGATAGGCCGCAATTCCGGTCACGAGGCCAGAAATCGTCAGCGCAGTACGATAGGCTGATGCGACTTGCGAACGGCTGAGCCACAGAAACGCGGTGGCCGCCGCCATCGTTGCAAAAGTGAAAGAGAAAGCATTGTAAACCAGTGAAAACTGGAAGGGCGTCACGATATCCATCGAAATCTCCGTCGCAGTGACTTGCAGCGGGAATCCGCTCGGCAAGGGTTGTTCGGGCCAGAGCCGGATCGTGGAAAACGACTTTGGTTGGCCCGACGTGTCGTTACAGCGGCAAGGAGCTAGGCGGTGTGTTCAAGCACCACTCACCGGCGAATTTGCGATGTCTCCCCTTGCCTCTGAGGCAACGCCGCTCATTTAGCCGAGTGCTTAATGGGGTCCGATACGGGCTTTGTACCGTACCGGGACAGCGGCGGATCACAGCCCGGCTTCCACGGCGAAACGGATGAGATCGGCAGTGGTTTTCAACCCCAGCCGCTGCATCAGGATGGCACGATGCATCTTGACCGTTTTTTCGGCGAGTTCGAGCTGACAGGCGATCTGCTTGTTTAACAGCCCATGCGCAACGAGCTTCAAAACCTGGCTTTGACGGTGCGACAATGTCTTTACCATTTCTGCCGCTCGGATGCGACGCATACTCGATGGCGATGCGTTGTTGCTGTCGATTTCCAGTTGCGAACCTAGAAAATAGAGTAACTCATCGTGTTCATCATAAATCGGCGCCACGAGTACAGCATTGCGAAACGGCTGCCCGCTGCGTTTATAGTTTAATATTTCAACCAACACGGGGTGATGTTCGCGCACACCACGACTGATTTCTTCGGTCAGCCACGGTTCGGTAAATGG
>CAIPWG010000151.1 GCA_903868655.1 uncultured Sphingomonadales bacterium | reverse complement strand
GTTCCCGGTGTACATCACCTATTTCACGGTAGCGCGCGATGTGAACGGATTGATGCGCAGCTTTGCCGACATCTATTCCCGCGACCCGGCAGTGCTGGCGAGCTTTGCCCAGCCACGCCAGCTGCATACCAGCCAGCGCAAGAGCAGCGAAGCCGTGATCAAGCTGGACAATCCGCTCTAACCCATCCGCCAATCACGCCTTGGCCCATAAGGGGGATGGGTTTGGCGCGGGGATTGGTCAGCCCAGCCCCAGCCGGTCTGCGAACAGTAACCGCCCGGCGGCCAGGTGCCATAGCGCTTGGGTGAAATCGCCCGGCGCCATGGCGAAACAACCGTCGCTGCGCCCAAGCTTGCCCCATTTCTGCAGCATTGCCGGGTCTGCATACCAGGCCGGGTGCATGACGATCGCCCGCGTTGCGGCGTTGCAATTGTCGGCCTCGAGCCCGCCGAGCCGGATCGAGGGGCCATATTTTCCCTCATACCACTCATACGTGATAAATGCCCCGCGAGAGCTGGCCTCGCTGTTGATCACATTCGAAAAATGTTTGCAGAACCCGTCGTGTTCCGGATCCGACCCTTTACCGTGGGTCACCAGGAACGAATGGACCATGCCCGCTTCGAGATCGGCGAAATGCAGCCGTGGCAGCGATGATGGCATCGCAAAATCGGCAATGCCGACGACATCGCTGCGCCACACCTGCCCCCGCACCCGTTCCAGCTGTTCACGCGCCAACGCCAGGACACGACGATGCTGCACGCTGATCTGATACGCCTGTGCGGCGACACGCCGCGGCAAGAGACTGGTGGCCAGCGCACCGGTCAATACCGCGCGACGGTTCACGCCAGGCGGTGCCACGCCTCAGTTACCGATGAACATGCGGTCACCTGACAAGGACACCGTGCCCAACCGCCGCAACATCGATTGGCCAAGCAGACTGGTGCCCAGCCCACGAATCACCACGGCATCGGTTCCGCCAAGATCGCGCCCCCCCACTTCCAGGCGGGAAATATGGATGTGCGCCCCATATCCGGGGCCTGATGCGGTCGTCGCGACTTGGCTATACCCCGATGGATCGGGCGCCAGACCCAGCGCACGTGCATCGGCCTCGGTCAGCGCCAGCCCGTCGGCGCCGGTGTCGATCAACAGCCGCAGCGGCTGATCATTGACCATCGCAGCCACGCGGAATTGCCCACCCGCATCCCGATCAATCGCAATACCACCGCCTGCCGGTCCACTAGCCGATGGCAACCCGGCTGGGGGCGGGGCGCCGGCAACCATGGGCAGACCCACGCCCCCCGCCGCCGGACCGCCGCCAACACCCGAAACACCGGCGGGCCCCGCTTGCGGCAATTTGTCAAGCGACGGCGCCAGTGCCAGAACCACCAAGATCAAGCCGCCGGCAAAGATCAGATAGTGCTTCACCACGTGCGGTCAGCCCACCGGTTCGGCCTGTTGCGCTTCGATCTCGGCAACTTTTGCCTCGACCAGCGTCACGATGTGATCGAGCATATCGGCCGATTGTACGTGGTGGTCGGTCACGCCCGACAGATAGACCATGTGTTTGCCATTGCCGCCGCCGGTAATCCCGATATCGGTTTCACGCGCTTCGCCGGGCCCGTTGACCACACACCCCAGCACCGACAGCGACAGCGGTGTCTTGATATGCTGCAACCGCTTTTCCAGCGCCTCGACCGTGCGGATCACGTCGAACCCCTGCCGCGCGCACGATGGGCACGAAACGACACGCACACCGCGCGTGCGCAGACCCAGGCTTTTGAGAATTTCAAAGCCGACGCGCACTTCTTCTTCAGGTTCGGCTGACAGCGACACACGCACAGTATCGCCAATCCCGGCCCACAGCATGTTGCCAATGCCAATCGACGATTTGACCGTGCCGCCAATCAGACCGCCTGCCTCGGTAATGCCCAGATGCAGCGGGCAATCAACCGCCTCGGCCAGGCCCATATAGGCAGCCACCGCCAGAAAGACATCGGACGCTTTCACGGCCACTTTATATTCGTGGAAATCGTGATCCTGCAACAGCTTGATATGATCGAGAGCGGATT
>CAIPWG010000150.1 GCA_903868655.1 uncultured Sphingomonadales bacterium | reverse complement strand
CGGTTGGTGCGCACGCCCGAGTGGCCGATGATCAACAGCCCCGGGCGCACGATATGAATATCGCCGCCTTCAAAAACACCTTCGCTGCCGAATTGATAGAACCCGTCTGCGGCATGGTGAAAATCCAGCACCCGGGCATATTCACCACGGCGTTGCGGCAGCGCCAGTTGGGTCAGCACCGGCCCCCAGGGCGTGGTCTGGCTCGAATCGCGGGTATAGACCTGATACGGATGCGCGGGGCTGGGGCTCAGAAAATGCTGGCGCACTTCGGCCTTGGTCAGCGCTTCGATCAAGCCATCCCATTGACGCAGCATTTCGGCGCGGTTGAACTGGGTCGATGCGGCCAACGTGGATACGGCCACGGCATTGGTTTCCAGCCACTGGTAATGGTCGGGCGGGCACAACAGAACATCGGTCAAAACACCGGTTTCCGAATCCACTGTCCACCGCATTGTCATCTCCCTCGACCCACTCCGCATGTATAACGGGGCAGTGGGGGTGTGCAGCATTTTTTGCACGGGCAATCAGGCAGGTGCCTCGGTATTCGTAACAAGCAGCACGCCCCAACCAGGCAATTGCTCCGCATCGGCGCCGTTGAGTGACAGGATGATTGTGCCGGCCGGGCGCGCATGCGCCACAGGATCGGCGCCGATGTTGTACAAGCAATCTACCGTGACATTGCCCAGCCGCCGGGTAAATCGCAGCAGATTGCCCCGAGGCCACAATGTTTTCGATTGCGCCCAGACGCAGCGCTGGATGCGCACGGCGAAGCGCGATGATCGCGCGAGCGTGGGCCAGCAAGGCATTGGGATCGTTATCCTGCGCGTTTACCGCCAGCGCGATGTTGCTACCCGACAATGGCAGCCACGGTTCGCCACAGGTGAACCCGCCATGGAGCGCGTGGGCATCCCACGGCATCGGCGTGCGCACGCCATCGCGGCTGAGCGTAAGCGGCCAATTGGCGATCGCTTCGGGATCCTTGAGCAAGTGGAACGGTATGTCGTCCTGCAACAGGCCCAGTTCCTGGCCCTGATACAGGAACATGTTGCCGCGCATGCCCGCCAGCAGCGCAAGCGACAGCCGGGCGAACCGCGCGCGCGAGGCTTCATCGGCCCAGCGTGACAGGCAGCGTGGTGCGTCGTGGTTTTCAAACGCCCAGCTCGGCCATCCTTCGGACAGGCCATCGGCGCCGGGTGTATCGGGCCAATCGCGCATGACTTTGGCCACAAGTTCAGCGCTCAATTCGGGCGCATAGAGGAAATCAAAGCCATAGGCGCTCGACAACCTTTGATCGCCTGCCGTGTAGGCCTTCATCAGTGGCATGGCGCCATCACCGCCGACTTCGGCCACTGTGAAAATCGCGCCATAGTCGTCGCATACCGCGCGAATGCGTTCGACCAACCCGACTACATCGGGATGGTTCTGGCTGAATTGTTTAATTTGAAAATCATACGACCGCGTGCGCGGACGATTGTCGGTCACCGGTGGATTGTCGGTAAGTGCCGGATCGAACATCGCATGGTTGAGCGCGTCAAAGCGGAACCCGTCGACGCCGCGATCAAGCCAGAACCGTGTCACATCGAGCAGCGCATCCTGCACAGCGGGCAAATG
>CAIPWG010000149.1 GCA_903868655.1 uncultured Sphingomonadales bacterium | reverse complement strand
GGTTGAAAGGTGGCGATCCGTTTGTGTTCGGGCGCGGCGGCGAAGAGGCCGAGGCCTGCCATGACGCCGGGATACCCGTAAACGTAGTGCCCGGTATCAGCGCCGCCATGGGCGCGGCCGCAGCTTCGGGCATCGCGCTCACCCATCGGGATGCGGCGTCGATCGTGTCGTTTGTTGCCGGGCAGTGCAAGGGATTGACCGACCAGAATTGGGCCGGTCTTGCCGGCAAAGGGCGTACCCTGGTGATCTACATGGGCCTCGCCACGGCTGCTGCGATTACCGAAAAGCTGATCGGCGATGGCCTGGCACCCGATGTGCCGGTGGCCGTGGTCGAAAATGCCACGCGCCCGACGATGCGCGTGCTGCGCGGGGTCTTGGCCGGGCTTGATATGCTGGTTTCAACGCACCGGGTAAAAAGCCCGGCGCTGATTATCATCGGAGACGTCGCCGCACGCGCCACCGGCGCGCGGCTGTCCCGACTTGTGGAGAGCGTGCTGTGAGCGGCGAACGGATCAAGATTTTGACCGGCAACGATCTGTTGACCGGCGATGTAACCTGGTGGACCGGCACGGGCTGGTCAACCAATGTCAACCAAGCAGCGACGCTGGGTGACGATGCGCCCGCAGTCATCGCCGCTGAAGAAGCAGCGCGCCGCGTGGTCAGCGCTTATGTGATCGATGCCAGCCGTGACGAAAACGGCGTGCGCCCAGCACATATCAAGGATCGCGTGCGCGCGCTGGGGCCAACGGTCCGCCTCGACCTGTCGCATCGCCCGCATGACCCGGCGGCCGCCGCCTGGATTGCCTGATTTCTGGACGAAAGATCCCCCGATGTATCTCTACGACACCCATGACCAAGCGATGGTCGATGCCCGCGTCGCCGAATTTTCCGACCAGGTCGCGCGCCGCCTGTCGGGCGCGCTGGCCGAGGAACAGTTCCGCCCGTTGCGGTTGAAAAACGGGCTCTATCTGCAACTGCACGCCTATATGCTGCGCGTGGCCATTCCTTACGGCACGCTCAATGCACGGCAGATGCACATGCTGGGCGATATCGCCGACAAATATGACCGGGGTTATGGTCATTTCACCACCCGCCAGAACATTCAATACAACTGGATCAAGCTGGAAGACGCGCCCGCGATTCTCGCCGATCTCGCGTCGGTCGGGATGCATGCGATCCAGACCAGCGGCAATTGCATTCGCAACACCACCGCCGACCATTTCGCCGGAGCTGCCGCCGATGAAGTGGCCGACCCACGCCCTTATGCCGAACTGTTGCGGCAATGGTCGACGTTCCACCCTGAATTCGATTACTTGCCGCGCAAGTTCAAAGTGGCGATCATCGGCAGCGAAACCGACCGCGCCGCGATGAAGCTGCACGATATCGGCATCCAGGTGGTCAAGAACGATGCCGGCGAAACCGGCCTGCGCGTGTTTGTCGGTGGCGGCATGGGCCGCACGCCGATGATCGCGCCGGTGATCCGCGAATTCCTGCCGCCGCTGCAGATGATCAGCTATCTTGAGGCCTGCTTGCGCGTTTACAACCGCTATGGCCGCCGCGACAACAAGTACAAGGCGCGGAT
>CAIPWG010000148.1 GCA_903868655.1 uncultured Sphingomonadales bacterium | reverse complement strand
TCGGGGCCAACTGGTCCGCACCCAGCGGTGATACAAATCCTGATGCCAGCGCTGATCCATCCCGACGCGCACGATATCCGGACCATCGCCACTCAGGAATGATCGCGACAGGCTTCGTGGTTTAGGTCTGTTCAAGGGTGCGGCCTTGTCTGTATTTGGGGTCTGTAATTGGGGTCTATATCGGAAGCGCACGTAAAAACCGCTGGGGGGGGATCCGATACCAGCCGCATCGCGCTGGGTTGCGCGCGGTCTAATTTTAGCCCGCCTTCTTGGCCTTGTGTTCGGCCAGCAACTGGTCGAGCTCTTCGATGCGCTGACGCTCGGGCGTGCCTTTGGGAAGGCCTTTCAGACGGCAGGCAGCCCACAGGCTTTTGCGTTCGGCTTCCAATGCCTTGAGATAGAGATCGGCCATCGGTCAGGTCCTTTTTGCAGGTTTGCGCGCACGGGTTTGCCAGGTCGGGGCGCTGCTGTCCTGCTCGGTCAGTTTTCGCCACCGGTCAAGCCGGGCCGGTTCGAGTGTTCCAGCGGCCAGCGATGCCTGGATAGCGCATCCTGGTTCGCTGCCGTGGCTGCAATTGGTAAATCGGCATTCGAGCGTCAACAAAACAATATCGTCAAACACTTCGGCAAGCCCTGTGGCGGCTTCAACCATCTGGAATTCGCGCATGCCGGGTGTGTCCATCAGCCATCCGCCGTGGTCCAGCCGATGCATTTCACGCACCGTTGTGGTGTGGCGCCCTTTGCCATCGTGTTCGCGCACGGCTTGGGTGGCAATTGTGTCCGATCCGCGCAAGGTGTTGACCAAAGTCGATTTGCCCACGCCCGATGATCCCAGCAGCGCCACGGTTTCACCCTTGCCGCAAAGCGCAGCCAACCGTGCGGCACTGGCAGGATCACGCGCGTTGATACATTCCACCCGCAATCCTGGCTGAAGGTGCCGCGCGGCTTCGGCAAAGCGTTCGGGTGTGTCGGTCAGGTCGATTTTGGTCAGCACAATGACCGGCGTGACCCCCACTTCGCGCGCCAGCACGAGATAGCGTTCGAGCCGCGGTATGTTAAAATCCTGATTGCACGAAGCCACGATCAGCACAGTATCGACATTGGCGGCAATCAGTTGCAGCCTGTGGTCGCCGCCGGCCGCGCGCCGCTTGAACAGGCTGGCGCGTGTGAGCAGGCGCAGCGGTTCGTGACTTATGCGGTCGATCAGCAGCCAGTCACCAACTGTCGGCCGATCTTCCTCGCCTTGCGAAGTGGCAAGATGCGAATCAATCTGGCCTTCGAAATCATTTCCCGCCACCGCAAGTTTCCCGCGATGTACCGCCATCACCCGCACGGCAAGGCAGGCCTGCGCCTCATCCTGCAGGACTTGTACGCCGAAAAAAGGTCGCCAGCCGAGGTCTTCGAGAGTGTGTGTGGAATGGTCCATGCGGGTTGGGCGGACAGCTTTCTGAGTTGGCGGGCATGTTAGTATGAGCGCACTCCATACAGATCAACTTACCCTCTGGATACGCTAGAACAGGCGGGGGCTTGCCCGGGGGGCATCCTCTCGCCTAGCAACCGCTGCGCAAGCACGAGTTTGCACGTATACGCGCATTACGGAGCCCGTAGATGACCATCTCCCGTTATCCGATTGGCGCACGGTGAACAGCGCAAATCATCTGCTTTCGGCTTTACAGTCGGGACACACGGCTCGGTTGGACGCGACATTCGTGCATACCACGACAGGCGCCCACATCACGTATCGCCAGTTTTGGGACAATGCTGCACGGCTGGCTGCCGCGCTGGTTGAGCAAGGGGTCGCGCCGGGTGACCGGGTTGCAGTGCAGGCCGAAAAGCACACCGTCGTGCTCGAACTTTATGGGGCGATGATCATCGCAGGCGCAGTGCTCCTGCCGCTCAACACTGCCTATACCGAGGCCGAGGTGCAGTATTTCCTGACCGATGCGCGCCCGGTGCTGCTGGTCTGCGATGCGGAAAAGGCGATTGCCCTGGCTGCTGTCGCGCAAGCATGTGGTGTCGCCCGTGTACTGGTGCTGACCGGTGATGCCGAAAACAGTGTCGAACGATTGCGCGATGCGCAAATGGCCGGGCTGGCCCCGGTCGTGCGCACGGGTGAAGATATCGCCGCCATTCTTTACACCTCAGGCACGACCGGGCGACCCAAAGGCGCGATGCTCAGTCATCGCGCGCTGGCCACCAATGCTGCCACGCTGGTCGAACACTGGCGGTTTACGGCGGAGGATTGCCTGATCCACGCCTTGCCAATCTTTCACACCCACGGTCTGTTCGTGGCCACAAACGTGATCATGATGGCAGGTGCATCGATGCATTTTCTGCCCACGTTCGATGCCGCGGCTATCGTGCGGCTGATGCCGCAGTCGTCCGTGCTGATGGGGGTGCCGACATTCTACACCCGGTTGCTCGATCAACCGCAGTTGCCCGATGCGGCACGCGCAATGCGGCTGTTCATTTCGGGATCGGCACCACTGCTGGCGGAAACGCATGCGCAATGGGAACAACGCACCGGTCATCGCATTCTTGAACGCTATGGCATGACCGAAACCAACATGAATACATCCAACCCTTACGACGGGGAACGCCGGGCGGGCACCGTCGGTTTTGCTCTGCCGGGTGTCACGGTGCGGATTGTTGATTCCGAAACAGGCATGGATGTCGCCGATGGCGCGATCGGCTTGATCGAAGTGCACGGTGACAATCTGTTTTCGGGCTATTGGGAAAACCCCGCAAAAACCACCGAAGACATGTGCGCCGATGGCTTTTTCAAGACCGGCGATATGGCGCGGCGTGATGCCGATGGCTATATCCACATCGTCGGCCGGGCCAAGGATCTGATCATTTCGGGCGGGCTGAATATCTACCCCAAAGAAATCGAGCTGATCATCGACGATTGGGCCGGGGTTGACGAAACCGCGGTGATCGGAGTGCCGCATCCCGATTTTGGTGAAGCGGTGGTGGCCGTGATCGTGCTGGCGAAAGGCGCAGGCCTCGATCTGGCGGCACTGCGCGCACACCTGTCGGAGCAACTGGCCCGGTTCAAGCAGCCGCGCCATTATGTTGTGGTCGATGGGTTGCCGCGCAATACGATGGGCAAAGTCCAAAAAAACGTGCTCAGCGCAACGTATCGGGATTTATCGCAAGCCAAGGATTGATGGCTGTTGGGCGCGACGGCTCCAGATCGGTTTGCATACGAATAAATTGCCGGGATACTTCACAAAATTGGCGGTATTCCGGGCAACTCGGGATCACGCTCCCCTTGCAAGATCAACCGATTTTGACCACGCAACGCCATTGCTTGAAAAATTGTCGGGGTGAGGTCATGGCTGGTGTCAATCGTTTCCGGGCTGCGCGTTTGCAGACAAAACTGAGCGCAGCGGTTGCGGCCGGGGTATTGGCGGTTGTTGCCAATCCGGCATGGGCCGCCGCAGACGCGCTGGAGGTCGCATCGCATGGTGTTGCCATGCGTATCACCGCCGTTAGCGATGCGATCCTGAGGGTTACAATCGAACGCGATGGAAAGCCTGCTGAAAACGCCAGCTGGGCGATATCCTCCGAAACGCTCGCGCGCCGCGCGCCGGT
>CAIPWG010000147.1 GCA_903868655.1 uncultured Sphingomonadales bacterium | reverse complement strand
GGTGCCAGGCCCGATTGACATTGTCGGTCCTGCCGGACGCGGAGGCTCCACTAGTCTGCCAATGACAGTGGGTGCGCTTGATTATGATCTCGGCCAGGCTATCGCCCGCGCGCTCCGGTGTGATAAATTGGGCGCAGCGGTACATGGTGCCAGCTATTCGTGGGACCGCGCCACCGATCAATTCGTCGGAGCGATCAGCGAAGCGCTGCAACGACGCAAAACCAACGAATTGATTGCGGTAAACGCTTGAAGCGGGACCTCTTTATGCGGGCCCCGCCAGTTCAATTCCACATTCAGATCGCCTTGGTGCCCGGCGCCTTGGTGTTAACCAGCTTGTACGCGCGTTCGTACCATTCGCTGCCGGGATAGTTGTTGCCCAGCACAGCGGCCGCCTTCTGCGCTTCGGCAGGGATACCCAGCGCCAGATAGCTTTCCACCAATCGGAACAGTGCTTCAGGTACGTGGCTGGTGGCTTGGTATTTGTCGATAACCGTGCGGAACCGAATGGTCCCGGCCAGCCATTTTCCGCTGTGCTCGTAAAAACGCCCGACTTCCATTTCCTTGCCTGCAAGGTGGTCGTTGACGAGGTCGAGCTTGAGCTTCGCATCGGTCGCATACTGCGTACCGGGATAGCGGCGGATGACTTCGGTCAGGGCATCAAGCGCCTGCTTGGTGTCTTTCTGATCGCGGCGCACATCGCTGATCTGCTCGTAATAGCAAAGCGCGACGAGGTAATAGGCGTAAGGTGCATCCTTGTTACCCGGATGGACCGACAGGAAACGCTGTGCGGTCTGGACGGACTTCGCATAATCACGCGCCACGTAATAACTGAACGCGCCCATCAATTCAGCACGACGAGCCCAAGGCGAATACGGATGCTGGCGCTCGACTTCGTCGAACAGCGCGGCGGCCTGTTTTGCTTCGCCCGAGTCCAACCTTTGTTTCGCGGTTATATACAAAGTATCCACATCGCGCGCGACATAAGCCACGTCTTTGTTTGGCTTTCCGCCGCCTCCGCAACCGGCAAGGCCGATCGACAAGGAAACCAGAACGAGTGTCGGAAGGCGCAGCGGGTGGCGACCAAGAGCTTGAAGCGTCATGCCGCCCGTATAGCCAGCGACCCGGCTGCCGCCAAGCGAAGTTCGCGTTCTATTTGTCGCATTTGCCGATTATCGACTTTTCGCGCTGTGGTTCGTTGCGGAAGGATAGTCGATCACGCGTGCGCGTGCGGTTCGAGTTCGTCAAACGGCGGTTCCACTGCGATACCGTCAGCCAAAGTTATACGGTCGAGCATGGCAGCAGTTTCATCGCGCAGTTTCAGCATCAGCCCGCGCAAACGGCATTCCGCTTCAGGCAAACAGTTGGCACAGGTTTCATAGGCGTTGCGGCTGGCGCAGGGAACCAGCGCCAGACTGCCACGCGACAAACGAATAATGTCGCCATAACGGATATCCACCGGTGCGAGCGCGAGTTCGTAGCCGCCATCGCGTCCCCGCAATGAAATCACGACGCCTTCACGCGCCATTTCGGACAGGATCACGGTCAGGAATTTGCGTGGTATGTTCTGCGCTTCGGCAATGGCATCAAGCCGCACCGGACCTTGCCGATAGTGATCGGCAAGGT
>CAIPWG010000146.1 GCA_903868655.1 uncultured Sphingomonadales bacterium | reverse complement strand
AAGGCCAGCCGGCGATCAAGCACGTTGCACGCGAGTCGAAGCCGGGTCGTCGGGTTTATTCCGGTTCAAAGGAATTGCCCGTGATCCGCAACGGCCTTGGCATCACCATCGTCTCGACCCCTCGCGGTGTGCTTTCGGATGCCGAAGCGCGCGCGGCGAACGTCGGTGGCGAAGTGCTGGCGGAGGTATTCTGATGAGCCGCATTGGCAAAAAGCCGGTTGCGATCCCAGCAGGGGTGTCGGCCGACATCAGCAATGGCGTGTTGACGGTCAAGGGCCCGAAGGGCGCCCTGACGCTCACGCTGGTTGACGACATCAGCTACGCAATCGAAGACGGCACGATTTCGGTCACGCCAGCCAACGATACGCGTCGCGGTCGGGCATTCTGGGGCATGCAGCGCACGTTGGTTTCAAACCTCGTGACTGGTGTGACCGAAGGCTACACCAAGACTTTGCAGATCACCGGTGTCGGTTATCGTGCCACGGCACAGGGCACCAACCTGAAGCTGCAGCTTGGTTACAGCCACGATGTCGATTTCGCAGTGCCGGAAGGCATCGAGATCAAGACCCCGGATAACACCACGATCAACATCTCCGGGATCGACAAGCAGAAGGTCGGTCAGGTTGCGGCCGAGATCCGCCGCTGGCGCAAGCCCGAACCCTACAAGGGCAAGGGTATCAAGTACCAGGGCGAGTTCATCTTCCGCAAGGAAGGGAAGAAGAAGTAATGGCCAAGCTGTCCCTCTTCGCGCGCCGTCGCCGCCGCGTTCGTTCCGCCATCAAGGCGAATTCCGGTGGGCGCATGCGCTTGTCGGTGCACCGTTCGGGTCGTCACATCTACGCCCAGATCATCGACGATGCACAAGGTCGCACCCTTGCAGCTTCTTCGACCCTGGTGAAGGGCGAGAAGTCGATCGGCGCGAACCTCGACGCTGCGGCCAAAGTCGGCAAGGAAATTGCAGACAAGGCAAAGGCTGCCGGCATCACTGCTGTCGTGTTCGATCGCGGCGGTTTCCTGTTCCATGGCCGCGTCAAAGCGCTGGCCGACGCTGCCCGCGAAGGCGGGCTGGAGTTCTAAGGCATGGCTGACGAAACCAACGTGGAAGGCGCTGTTGCCATCGAGGCAACAGCCGCTCCCGAAGCCCGCGAAGGCCGGGGCCGTGGCCGTGGCCGTGGCAACGACCGTGGCGGGAACAATGGCGGTGGCGATCGTGATCGCGGCCGTGGTCGTGGCGGCAACGATCGTGATCGTCGCGGACGCGGCAACAATGACGAAGACGGTGGTGAGGAGCTGATTGAAAAGCTCGTTCACATCAACCGCGTGTCGAAGACCGTAAAGGGCGGTAAGCGCTTTGGTTTTGCGGCACTGGTCGTCGTTGGCGATGGCAAGGGCCGCGTCGGCTTTGGTCATGGCAAGGCTCGTGAAGTGCCGGAGGCGATCACCAAGGCAACAGCGTCTGCCAAGAAGAAGATGGTGCGTATCCCCTTGAAGGAAGGCCGCACGCTGCACCATGACGGCAAGGGCCGTTTCGGTGCGGGCAAGGTGAACTTGCGTTCGGCTCCGGCCGGTACCGGGATCATCGCAGGTGGTCCGATGCGCGCCGTGTTTGAAAGCCTGGGTGTTCATGACGTGGTGACCAAGTCGGTCGGCACTTCGAACCCCTACAACATGATCCGCGCCACGTTCGACGCGCTGACCGACCAGACTTCGCCGAAGTCGGTTGCACAGCGTCGCGGCAAGAAGGTCGCAGACCTGCTTGGCCGTGGTGGTGCCGCGCCGGTGGAGGCAGAAGCCGCCGCCGAAGCCATCGTGGAGTAAGCAACCATGGCAACGATCAAAATCAAGCAGGTCGGTTCACCGATCCGCCGTCCCGAAGCCCAGCGCAAAATGCTGATTGGCCTTGGTCTCAACAAGATGAACCGTATCGTCGAACTTCAGGACACGCCTGAGGTTCGCGGCACGATCGCCAAACTGCCGCACCTGGTTGCGGTGATCGACTAATCCATTCGGATCGGTTGAAGTTATTCGATGGCCCCGGTGGGAACACCGGGGTTTTTCGTTAGCCCCATTTCCGCGTGAAGGGGTGACAAGATGGAGACGGCTCGCTATGCGCCGCGCTCCATTCAAGCGCGACTCAAAGCGAAAGCGAGTGCTCACTATGACAAAACTGAACGAACTGCGTGACAATGATGGCGCCCGCAAGGGTCGGATGCGCGTTGGGCGCGGCATTGGCTCGGGCAAGGGCAAGACCGCCGGTCGTGGCCAAAAGGGTGCGAAGGCGCGCTCGGGCGTGTCGATCAACGGTTTCGAAGGCGGCCAGATGCCGCTCCACATGCGGTTGCCGAAGCGTGGCTTCAACAACATTTTTGCCAAGGACTATGCCGAGGTCAATCTTGGCCTGGTGCAGAAGGTGATTGACGCAGGCAAGCTCGATGCGTCGGCCGTGGTTGATCACGCCGCGCTGCGTGGTGCAGGCCTGGGCCGTGGCGGCAAGGACGGCGTTCGTCTGCTCGCCAAGGGCGCGTTGACCAGCAAGGTTACCTTCAAGGTGGCTGGTGCGTCGAAAAGCGCTGTTTCGGCGGTCGAAGCCGCGGGTGGCAATGTTGAAATCGTCGTGAAGGCATCGGCCAAAGCCGAAGCTTAAGTTCGATTTGAGTGAGTTTGGTTCGGGCGCAGGGGTGTTGCATCCCTGCGCCCGTACTATATGGCCTGTCAGGCAATCGGACAGGTGCTGTCTTAAAGCGGCACCGATCGTTTCCGGTTTGGGTATAAAAGTCAGCAAAGGCTTCGGTTCCGATCATGGCATCACGCGCCGATAACATCGCCAGCAATCTCAATCTGGCCAATTTCTCCAAAGCGACCGATCTGCAGTCGCGGATCTGGTTTACCGTCGGTGCACTGATCGTGTTCCGGTTCATGAGCTTTGTGCCGTTGCCGGGGGTCAATCCGTTGATCCTCGAAACGCTCTACAAGCAGACCCAGGGCGGTGTGCTCGACATCTTCAACACCTTTTCAGGTGGGTCGTTGCAGCGTATGAGCCTGATCGCTTTGGGCGTGATGCCGTACATTACCTCTTCGATTGTTGTGCAGCTTGGCGCGTCGTTGCACCCGGCGCTTGCCGCTTACAAAAAAGAGGGGGAAAGCGGCCGCAAGAAGCTGAACCAGTATACTCGCTACGGTGCGGTGTTTTTGACGGCGTTGCAGGGCTGGTTTCTGGCGACTGGTCTTGAAAGCTACGGGGCGTCCTCGGGCATTCAGGCGGTGGTTGATCCCGGCCTCATGTTCAAGGTCGGCGCAGTTATCAGCTTGATTGGTGGCACGATGTTCCTGCTTTGGCTGGGTGAACAGATCACCAGCCGCGGGATCGGCAATGGCGTCTCCTTGATTATCATGGCAGGCATTGTAGCGCAGATGCCGAAGTTCTTTGGCAATCTGTTCGAGCAGGGTCGGACGGGGTCGTTGAATCCGTTCGCTGTCGTCGGGATCGTTGTGCTGCTGATGGCGGTCGTGGTGTTCATCTGTTTCATGGAACGTGCGCAGCGCCGTCTGTTGATCCAGTATCCGCGTCGCGCGACCCAGAATGGCATGATGGCCGCCGATCGCAGTCACTTGCCGTTGAAGCTGAATACCGCGGGCGTGATTCCGCCAATTTTTGCCAGCTCGTTGTTGCTGCTGCCGCTGACGATCACACAGTTCGCAGGCAAGTCGGTGTCACCCGATACGATGGTGGGGCGGACGATCGTCACGCTCAACCAGCTGTTGGGCCACGGCAAGCCGGTTTACATGATCCTCTATGCGCTGGGCATCGTCTTCTTCAGCTTTTTCTACACCGCAGTGGTCTTCAATCCGGAAGAAACCGCAGACAATTTGAAGCGCAACAACGGCTTCATCCCTGGCATTCGACCAGGTCGCAACACGGCCGTCTATCTGGATTACGTGCTGACCCGCATCACTGTGCTGGGTGCAGCTTATATTACCATCGTCTGTGTTGTGCCCGAATGGATCATGGCGCAGACGGGGATGTCTCAGCTGTTTTTTGGCGGGACAAGCCTGCTGATCGTTGTCAACGTGACCGTCGACACGATCACCCAGATCCAGTCGCATTTGCTGGCACACCAGTATGGCGACCTGATCAAGAAGGCGAAGTTGAAAGGTCGGATGCGCTGATCGCTTGCGCGGCGTGACGGTTTAAAGGGGGATTGCTGCCTGTGAATATCATCCTGTTGGGACCGCCGGGTGCGGGTAAGGGCACCCAGGCGCAGCGACTGGTCGACAGCCATGGATTGAAGCAATTGTCGACTGGCGACATGTTGCGCGCTGCGGTGAAGGCGGCGACGCCAGTCGGGATCAAGGCCAAGGCCGTGATGGACGCTGGCGAGTTGGTATCGGACGACATCGTGTCTGCGCTGATTGGCGACGAACTGGATGCGTTGAGTGCCGGGCAGGGCGTGATTTTCGATGGTTATCCCCGCACCGCGGCGCAAGCCAATTCGCTTGATGCAATTCTGGCTGAACGCGGGCGGAAGCTCGATCATGTGATCGAGCTCGATGTCGATGAAAATGCCTTGGTGGTACGGATTACAGGCCGTTACACATGCGCGGCTTGCGGCAAGGGGTACAACGACCACTTCGAACAGCCGATCGTGGCTGGCACTTGCGACAAGTGCGGGGGTCATGAATTCAAGCGTCGGCCGGACGATAACGAAGCAACCGTGCGTACGCGTATGGCTGAATATCGTGCCAAGACTGCACCGATCCTGCCGATTTATGAAGCACGGGGCATCGTTGCGCACATCGATGGTATGGCGCCGATGGACGAAGTTACCAGCGCAATCGAGACCGTGATCGCCTGAAGGCCTGTTTCGGCATACCAGGCTTCGGAAAAACCCGACGAGTTGGACTCGTCGGGTTTTTCTGTATGTGCCATAGCCGTGGCGGAAGGATATTCATGGCCAGGAGATTGACGATGACGGCGTTTCCCAAACTCGGGGTTGTGGCGCTGATCGGGGTGCTGTCATCGGTGGTGCCTGCTCAGGCGGATGTGGTGGGGCAAAGTCAGTTGGGCTTTGTTTCGCGCAATGCCCTGATCGTTGCCGGGTCACCGGCGGCTGTGTGGAAACAACTGGTGACTCCGTCAAGCTGGTGGTCATCGGACCATACTTTTTCAGGTGACGCTGCGAACCTTACACTCGATCCAGTTGCAGGCGGATGCTTTTGCGAAAAGTTGCCGGCTGATCAGGCTTCTTCTGCCACATCGGCCAAGTCTTCGCAGGGCGTCAATCTCGCTGCGCGCGGTGGGGTTGAGCATATGCGGGTTGTCTATGTCGATCGAGCCAAGGCGCTGCGCATGGTCGGGTCCTTGGGGCCGCTGCAAAGCGAGGCCGTGACAGCCACGCTGACCATTACCCCTCAAAGCGGTTGAGGGCGGTACACGGGTGATTTTCGAATACGTCGTGGGTGGCTATATGCGCTATCCCGGTGAAAAAATTGCGGCCAGTGTCGATGTCGTGATGGGCAACCAGCTTGTCAGTCTGGCGAAGCTGTTCGGCCCGGTTGCTGCACTCGGTGAAGCGGCCTCGGTAACATTGCCCAAGGTGCAGCGTTCTTCGCCCGCGGATGAAATGGGCAGCAAGGGCCTTGATGAAAAGGGTTTGCTGCTTCCGCGCGGCCGTGTGTGGAGCCTGCCTTCGAACGAGTCCGGTACACCAGCGCCGGTCCCGGTGCCTGCACCTGAATTTGCAGGAGTTGCGCCAGCCGTGGCGTCACCGCCCGTGCCCGTTGATCCGTTGACGGCTGTTCCTGCCACGCGTCCACCGGATGCACCAGCCAAGAGCAAGGCAACGTCAACCGCGCCAGTTATCGCGCCTTTGCCCAATGTGCCAGTTCCGCAAGACGTATCCGTACAAGCGGGTGCGAGCGCGGTTGAAACAGCACCAAGCGTCGTGCCAAAATCAAAGCCAAAGACGAAGAAAATTCGTCCACAGGTTCTGTCCAAGACGGTGAACAAGGCTGACGCTGACACCAGGGAACCGGCGCGCGATGCGATCGATGCTGCCTTCGACGCTGCGTTTTCGGGCGCTCCGCGCCCCGTACCAGCACAACCGCCACAGTGACCGGGGCTGGCGCTAGGCCAGCACCGGATACCCGGCATCAATGGCTTCCAATTCCAACCGCGTAACCACATCATAGGCGCTGCGATCGAGCAGTGCCATGCCGGTCAGTCGCAAGGCGTTGCGAGTTGCAGCAAGGGCAGGGTCTTCCATGACCGAGGTCAAAGCCTTCCGCAGCGCATCGCGGTCCTGTCCATGCGCAGTGATCATCGGCAAACCGGGGCTTGCTGCAGTCCAGCCCAAGACGCGGATGCGCTGATCGAGCCTGGGAAAGCGATCGCGCAATAGGGCCAGCGTGATCGCGTCGATCGCCGCACAATCCGCCCGATGCCCAATCACCGCCCACACACTGCGCGCATGGGCGCCTGTGGTCACAACGCTGCTGAAGAACCGCTGCGCACGCGCGATAGGGGCTATGGCTGCGCGCAGCAAATTCATGCCCGTGTTGGAATCCTGCGCATTGATCGCGGCCACGCGTCCTCTCAGTGCCGCCAAGCGGTCTGCCCGATCATCGCTGCGAACGATGATGGCCGATCGGTGCCACGCTCCTTCGCAGCCGTCGGCGCGATAGGTGGGCGTAGCCACCAGGGTGACCGCAGCGCCGAGTTTGGTGGTCAACGGGTAGCCGCAAGTTTGTGCGAGCAGCAGGCTGCGATCGGTCCAGATATCATCGAGTGATCTATTGCGGCACAGCTGCGCGGGTGCTGTTTCGAGCCGTGCGGCAATCGCACGCCACAAGCGGTCGTTGAAGGGCTGCAACCAAGGCGGATCATACATGCCGAACGAAGCGATCATCGTCCCGGATGCACCAGCCTGTCGTGCGGACGGAACATATAGCGGGCGATGATCGCGCCATAGCCGGGGTAGCGCGGTGCTTGCGCAAACGCTTGCGGATCGGCGTGGTGCAAGGTGGGCAGGCGATACCATGGCACCCCAGGGCGGGCATGGTGCCAAGTATGGAGGTTGTTATTAAGAAACAGCAGTGCGAGCGGCCCGAAATCAGTGACCAGCGCAGTACGTGCGGAGGGATCGGCACTGGCGCGGTGTTCGGCAAACGATCGGATCAGCGATAGCGCGATACCTGGCCAGACAAACAGCAGAAGGTAACGGCTCAACGACAGGCCAACAAGGTTGAGCCAAAGTATCACGAGCATCACCCCGACCAAATGGGGCAGCCAATCGCGTGCCACGGTGACCGGATTGTGCGCCAAGCGCCGCATTTCGGACCACCAGAATCGGCAAACGCGGATCGGCGGGCCGACAATCAACCGGCTGGCCAGAATCGCCTCAAGCGCAGCCAGGGCATGGGCCAGGCCACCGGGATGGGGCAGATAATTGCTTTCGCTGTCGTCAAACGGGTCAGTTAGATGCGGGGTGGTGTGATGCGCAATGTGTTCGCGGCGATAGATCGAATACGGCAGCCACAGCGCCAGCGGCGGAAAACCAATGGCGTCGTTGATTGCGCGGGTGTTGGTCGGATGCCCATGGATCACTTCGTGTTGCAGCGAGCTTTGCCACGCGATCAGCCACGCCCCGCCGATCAACAGGAACGGCCAGGGTATCATGGCGTGGAAGGCTGTCACCACAAGCCAACCGCCGTAGATGACGACAGCAAGCACCAGCGTCGGCCATTCGACCGCATGCGCGCGTTGGTGTGATGCATCCCCCGATACCATACGCAATTGCTATCGTCAGGGCTTGCCGCTGTCCATAGCGGGGGGCAGCCTTTTCAGTGTGCTGGCTTGCGCAAGGCCGCTATGTGTTCGGGGCCGATACCGCAGCACCCGCCGATGATGGTTGCGCCCGCATCCTGCCAGATCTGCGCAAAGGCAGCGTAACCGGCCGGATCAAGATCGGCGCGGATGTCGAGCAGCACGGCATTGGCCTCCGCCTCTTCGGGCTGGGGCGGAAAGGCATTGGCATAGACGCCGATCGCCAGATCGCAGGCCTCATGCGCGGCGCGTACGGCATCGGCCATCACTTCAGGCTGGCTGCAATTGAACAGGATTGCGGTGGCACCCAGACGTTGTGCCAGATGCGCAGCGTCGATCACGCTTTCGCCCGAACGCAAGCGCGCAACGGAGCCAGGATGCGTGTCATCGAGCGTGAACGCCAACCACAACGGCTTGCCCGTGGGCGCGGTCAGTTCGCCCACCAGTTCGGCCTCGCTGAGCGAAGAGAGCGTTTCGGCCTGCCATTGGTCGACGAACGGGGTCAGTGCTTCGATCAGAGTGGCCAGAATGGGCCGAGCGCGGGCGATATCGACCAGATCGGGGCGATAAGATCCACAAACTGGCGGCAATGATCCAGCGACAGTTACGGCCCGCGGGGCCGCGTTGGCCACAGCGCGCGCCAGCGATCCGGCCAAGGCTGCCAGGTCGCGCCCACGGGCGGCAAACCGGTCTTCGCCAATATGGAACGGCACGACCGCATAACTGTT
>CAIPWG010000145.1 GCA_903868655.1 uncultured Sphingomonadales bacterium | reverse complement strand
TTTGCCGGGTGGACGGGCGGAGGGTGCGCCGCATCCGATCCTATCTTTATCGTCGGCATGCCGCGCGCGGGATCGACGCTGATCGAACAGATTTTGGCCAGCCATCCGTTGATTGAAGGCACGCAAGAATTGCCCGAAATCATGGTCATCGCCAATCGGTTGGGTGCCGAACGGCCACGCGGTGCCTATCCTGCGACAATCCCGGATCGCGATAAACTGGCCGAGCTGGGCAAGGAGTATCTGCGGGAAACCCGCATCCAGCGCAAAACCGGGCGCCCCTTGTTTATCGACAAGATGCCCAACAACTGGATGCATGTCGGGCTGATCCACGCGATATTGCCCAATGCCCGGATCATTGATGCGCGGCGTCATCCGCTCGGTTGCTGCTTTTCCAATTTCAAGCAGCATTTCGCGCGTGGTCAGGGGTTTAGCTATGACCTCGGTACGATGGGGCGCTATTACGCCGATTATGTGCGGCTGATGGATCATATAGACCATGTGCTGCCAGGTCGGGTGCACCGGGTATTCTACGAAAGCATGGTCCAAGATACCGAAACGCAGGTGCGGCGCTTGCTCGATTACATCGGGGTGGAATTCGATCCGGCCTGCCTGCGATTCCATGAAAACGCTCGCGCGGTGCGCACTGCCAGTTCCGAACAAGTGCGCCGCCCGATCAACCGCGATGGCATGGACCAATGGCAACGCTTTGACCGCTGGCTCAATCCTTTGCGCGAGGCACTGAGGCAAACGCTGGACGCTTATCCATTTCCCTAATTACTGTCATTTTATCAATAATTTAACCTGCAATGAGGGGGCTTTGATGCAGACACCAACCAACCAGCGATATCAGGCAGCACACAAGGCGGCCTTGGCCGCGCTGCTGTCTTCCGTTGCCATACCGGCCTTCGCAGAGGAAGCACCGGCCAGTGCGCCCGCTGCGGTAACCTCGCCGATGCCCGGCGAAATCGTGGTGACCGCCACCCGCCGCAACGAAAGCATGCAGAAAGTGCCCATCAGCATTCAGGCGCTGGGCACCGCCATGCTGGAACAGCACCAGGTGCAAAGCTTTGACGACTATGTGAAGCTGTTGCCCAGTGTCACGTTCAACTCTTTCGGCCCAGGCCAGAGCCAGGTCTATTTCCGCGGTATCAACAGCGGTGGTGATGGGCTGGACGTCGGCTCGCAGCCGACCGTCGGGACTTATCTTGACGACATTCCGGTCACTACAGTCGGAAACTCGGTCGACATCCATTTGTACGACATCGCCCGGATCGAAGCGCTGGCCGGGCCGCAAGGCACGCTGTTCGGGTCCAGTTCACTGGCCGGTACGCTGCGGATTATCACCAACAAGCCGAACCCGAAAAAACTCGAGGGCGGCTATGACCTGCAAGTCAACAAATTCGGCCCGGGCAATGCCGGGGGTACCGCAGAAGCGTTCCTGAACGTGCCACTTTCACCCAAGGCGGCAATTCGCCTGGTTGGCTATTACGAGCACGACGGTGGCTATATCAGCAACACGTACAAACAGCGCACGTTCTCGCTGGACGATCCCGATCCAACCACCAATGTCACCGTCAACAACAGCAAGTTTGTCGGCAAAAATCTGAATGATGTCGATACTTATGGCGGCCGGGCCGCGCTCAAGATCGATCTCGACAGCGACTGGTCGGTTACCCCCGAACTGATTTATCAAAATCAGGTATCGCATGGCTCGTTCCTGTACGATCCCGCGGCAGGTGACCTGAAAGTCCACGACTTCCTCAATTCGGTCAACAAGGATGAATTGGCGCAGGCGTCGTTGGCAATTCAGGGCAAAGTCGGCAACTGGGATCTGACGTATGCCGGTTCCTATTTTGACCGCCACCGTAGCCAAGCACTGGATTACTCCTATTATTCAGTCGCGTATGACCATTATTCGGTAGCGGGTGGCTACGCCGCAAAGGGTATCTATTACTACTACACCAAGTTCCCGGACGGCCACGGCGGATATCTCGATCCTGATCAGTTCGAATATCAGCATATGCATTACACCAAGACGACCAACGAAGTCCGGCTTGCCTCGCCTGCCAGTGAACCGGCACGGATCACGGTCGGTGCGTTCATGCAGCGCCAGACCAACAAGATTGCGACCGATTTCTCGGTTCTGGGCGTCACCGCATCGGGCGCCACGCTGCCCAATTCGTTTATCCAGCCGGCAACCGGATTTCCGGACGCGATCTTCTTCAAACGG
>CAIPWG010000144.1 GCA_903868655.1 uncultured Sphingomonadales bacterium | reverse complement strand
AGGCCGGTCACGATATCGGCACGCATCTGCTGGCCAAAGGGCATCGGAGTTTCGGCTTCATCAAGGGCTTGCAAGACCACAAATCAGCCGAAGAACGCTATGACGGGTTTCTCGACGCCCTGCATGAAGCCGGACTGGGGCCCGACGCGGTTACCCACGAACGCGGCACCTTCAATTATCGTTCGGGCCATGATTGCGCCCAACGCATCCTCTCCTCCAGCCGCCGCATCACCGCCCTTGTCTGCGCCAATGACGACATGGCTGCGGGCGCGCTTTTGGCGATGCACAAATTGGGTTTGCGGATTCCGGAAGACATCGCGGTGACCGGGTTCGATGACACGCCGGTTTCGGGTGTCGTCTGGCCGCCGCTGACGACAATTCACCAACCCTTGCGCGATATCGGCAAGCGCGCGGTGGAATTGCTGATCGAACGCGCCGCAGACGCGCCAGATACACCAGCGTGCCGCGCCTTTGTGCCGCACAGGCTGGTGGTGCGGGAATCGAGCGTGGCGCTGGCGACGCATTTGCCCGCCTGAAACGCGCAACCGCGCCTGCGTAGAGTCCGAGGCTGGCCCGGCATCGCAAAACGGTGTGCCCCATGCACGGTATCGCTTTTCGCGATGACCGTGAGGCTTCGGTCAATGGGCAAGATGGATACGCACTCGGGACCGCCGCAAGCAAAGGCCTTGGCAGCCTATACTTGTATCATGCACCCGCAAATCCGCCATGCTGGCCCGGGCCATTGCCCGATTTGCGGCATGGCGCTCGAACCGGTTCTGGAAAGCGCGCAAGCTTTGCCGAACTTGGAATACGTTGCGATGACGCAGCGACTTTGGGGCTCGCTCGTCCTTGCGACACCCGTCTTCATCCTGGGGATGGGCGGATGGATTTCACCGCATATGTCGTTGTGGATCGAGGCGGTGCTTACGACGGGTGTGGTGGCATGGGGCGGATTTCCCCTCTTCCAGCGCGGTTGGCAATCACTGCGCAACCGATCGCTCGACATGTTCACACTGGTATCGCTGGGTATCGGCACAACGTATCTTTATAGCTGTGTCGCAACGCTCCTGCCCGACACGTTTCCACGCGCATTCCGTACCCAAGCCGGGTTGATCCCGGTCTATTTTGAAGCCGCTGCCATGATCACCGTATTGGTGCTGCTGGGGCAAGTCTTGGAATTGCGTGCGCGGGCGCAGACCGGGGGGGCCATTCGTGCCTTGCTTAAACTCGTGCCCCCAATTGCGCATCGGGTTCGCAACGGCGGACCCGACGAAGACATTGCACTCGACCAGATCAAGCGCGGCGACACGCTGCGGATCAAGCCAGGCGAAACCGTACCGGTCGACGGCGTGGTGTTGGCCGGCACAAGTGCGGTCGATGAAGCCATGGTTACAGGCGAAGCGCTGCCAGTGGTCAAACAGCCACGCTCAACCGTGATCGGCGGCACGATCAACGGCACCGGCAGCCTTGCCATGCGCGCCGACCGCGTGGGGGAAAACACGACGCTCGCACAGATCGTGCGCATGGTATCGCAAGCGCAGCGATCGCGTGCACCCATTCAGCGGCTCGCCGACCGCGTTTCGGGGGTGTTCGTGCCGGCGATCCTTGTGTGCGCGGCCATGGCCTTCGTCGCATGGCTGATCTTTGGCCCACCGCCCGCCTTTGGCTTTGCGCTGAACGCGGCGGTATCGGTGCTGATGATTGCGTGTCCGTGCGCACTGGGCCTTGCGACACCGTTGTCGATCATGGTTGGCATCGGCAAAGGCGCCACGGCGGGGGTGCTGATCAAAAACGCCGAAGTTTTGGAACGGTTTGAAAAGGTTGACACCCTGGTGGTCGACAAGACCGGCACGCTGACCGAAGGCCGGCCCAGGGTCTTGGCCGTGGTCGCCATGAAAGACTTCGACGAAGCAACCGTGCTCGGCTTTGCCGCAAGCCTTGAACGATCGAGCGAACATCCGCTCGCCGCCGCCGTTGTGGCTTGCGCCAAAAGCCGCGGCCTTGGTTTGAGCGCTGTCGCGAATTTCAGGTCAGTCACCGGAAAAGGCGTTACCGGTCAGATCGGCATGGCGTCTGTCGCCGTCGGCAATGCGGTCCTGCTAGGCGATAGCAAAATCGCGGTGGCTGCGCTCGATGGAAAAGCCGATGTTTTGCGCGAAACGGGTGCAACCGTCATGTATGTCGCCATCACTGGCGAACTTGCCGGGCTGATTGCAATCGCAGACCCGATCAAAACCACAGCCAAGCTTGCACTCGACAGCTTGAAAGCTGCCGGCCTGCGCATTGTTATGGTGACCGGAGACAACCGCAAGACCGCCGATGCGGTGGCTGCCAAACTTGGCATTACCGCCGTGGAAGCCGGGGTATTGCCTGAACACAAGCGTGCGATTGTGCAACGTCTGCGCGCCGAAGGCCGGATCGTCGCAATGGCGGGCGACGGAATCAATGATGCCCCGGCACTTGCTGCGGCCGATGTCGGGATCGCAATGGGCACCGGCACCGATGTCGCGATACAAAGCGCGGGCGTCACGCTGGTAATGGGTGATCTGTCCGGGATTGTTCGCGCGCGATTGCTCAGTCGCGCCACGATGACCAATATCCGCGAAAACCTCGTGCTGGCCTGTGTCTACAACGCGCTTGGCGTGCCGATTGCCGCAGGCGTGTTCTACCCCTGGTTTGGCCTGTTGCTCAGCCCGGTCATGGCGGCTGCCGCGATGAGCCTCAGCTCTGTTTCGGTGATCGGCAATGCCCTGCGTCTGCGCTGGGCCAAATTGTAACCGCATGCGGGACAGATCATGGGTAGTTTCCGACAGCTTACGATGCGCCTGATCAGGGCCAATAGGCCGGCAAAGGTTCGCTGCAGGGCCCCGGAGATCCAGCTTGAAACGCATTATCCAGACCCGTTTGCCCGACGCGCTGTTTGAACCTGCACAGGCCGGCGCCTTGCAGCTGCGAACCCGCATTGTCATGGCCCCGTTAACGCGCAGCCGCGCCGGACCAGGACTCGTGCCGGGACTTTTGGCGGCAGAATACTATCGCCAACGTGCCGGTGCCGGGCTGATCGTTGCCGAGGCAACACAAGTGTCCGCACAAGCGCAAGGATATGCCGATACGCCCGGTTGTTACACCGATGCACAAGTTGCCGGCTGGCGGCAGGTAACCGATGCGGTCCACGCTGACGGCGGCCTGATCGTTGTGCAACTGTGGCATTGCGGCCGGGTTTCGCACACCAGTTTTCAGCCCGGGGGCCATGCGCCGGTCGGCCCTTCGGCCATTCGTGCGCGGATCAAGACTTTTATCGGCAGCGCGGAAGTTGCCCCCGCTGCCGCCACCGATATGCCACCACGCGAAGACATTCCCGGCATCGCGTCAACCGGCAGCGGCCAATTTGCCGATTGCTCAATGCCGCGCGCGCTGACTTTGGCTGAAATTCCGGGCATCGTAGCTGATTTCCGCAAGGCCGCGCGCCACGCCATCACTGCCGGTTTTGACGGCGTGGAGATCCATGGCGCGCACGGCTATCTGCTTGATGCGTTTTTGCGCGATGGCACCAATCACCGCACCGACAGTTATGGCGGCACAATCGCCAACCGTGCGAAGTTGCTGATCGATGTCATGCAGGCCTGTGCCAGCGAAATCGGCGCGGATCGCCTTGGCGTGCGAATTTCTCCGGTTTCGAAAGCCGGCGATTCCCACGACAGCAATCCGCAACCCCTGTTCGAATATGTGGTCGACGCCCTAAATCCCCTCGGCCTTGCCTATGTTCACGTCGTCGAAGGCGATACCGGCGGCGCGCGCGATTATCTGTCGTTCGATTATGCCGCCTTGCGGGCCCGTTATGATGGCGTGTGGATGGTCAACAATGGCTATGATCGCGCCATGGCGATCGATGCCATAACCAGCGACCGTGCCGATCTCGTCTCGTT
>CAIPWG010000143.1 GCA_903868655.1 uncultured Sphingomonadales bacterium | reverse complement strand
TGACAAAGTATCGCGCACCAGCGGAAGATTGATCGTGCCCGATTGTGCATAATTCAGCCCGCCGTGCCTGGTGCCCGAAATATCGGCGATTGCGCTCACGCCGAAAGCATCAGGACTGGCGGGCGTCGTAATGAACCGGATCGTGCCGCCTTCGGAGCTGTCGCCATACAGCGTTCCTTGCGGTCCACGCAGCACTTCGACGCGTTCGATATCGGGCAGGCGCACTTCGATCGCGCCGTCACGATAGAAATTGGGCACGGTAATCGACACATCATCGAGATAGAGCCCCACGGTCGAAGCACCCGAAACCGAGCTGACCCCGCGAATGACGATATTGGTGCGGCCTTCTTCGCCGGCGACCGCATTGAACGCCACGCCCGGAATCGCGCGCGACAGATCATCATAATCCGCGATTTTCTGGTCTTTCAGCGCGGCGCCAGACAGAACCGACACGCTGATCGGCACAGTGCGGATATCTTCGCTGCGCTTTTGCGCGGTCACAATGATTTCGCTGCCGGTGTCGCCAGCGGCTGGCGTGTCGGCCGGAGCCGACTGTGCCAACGCAAGACCGGGGCACAGCAACAGCGCACACAGTGATGTTGCGGTGCGGAGCCCGATACGGCGTGAAGTCATTATGCTGATTCCCTGTTTCTTGGCTGTTGTGCAGTGCAAGAATGGCCGATCAGCCAGCCATCACGGTAGACATCAATTTTCGATGATTGGCATAGATTTGATCTATGCCAATCGTGATGATGCTTCAGGCTTTCGTTGCAATATAGGCGCGCCAGCCACCCAGCTTGGTAATATCGGCGGCACCGGTCAGCGCGCGCGGTTCGGCCACGAACCCTTTGACCGTGCTGCCATCGGCCAGCGTTACGGTGCCGATCGCCAATGGCGGGGGTACTTCGGCGACGAAACTGCCGAACGCCGCCATATCGAGTTCGTAGACTTCGACTGCAATCGCACCACCGGTAGTGTCGTGGATCAGCGCGGGCTTTGGCGGCACGCTGTCAGCCATCGCATAAAGCCGGTAGGTCGGTGCGGTCATAGTCGTCGCCATGTGCCTGGCATTGCGCGAGGTCAGCTGCCAATGCAGCGGCATGCCTTCAAGATGGGCGCCGACAACGGCAAGAAGCACGGTTTCCACTTTGGTCTCCAGATCAAGCGAGGGATGAGGATAAGGATTGGCGTCGCACCAGCGCGCAGCACTCGCAATCAGCGCGCGATCAGTCCACGCCGGACCGATCAGGGTCACGCCAAACCCTGTATCGTTGCGCCGCCAGCCTGCAGGAACGGCAATCGCAGCCATATCGAGCAAGTTCACGAAATTGGTATAGAGACCAAGGTTGCTGTTGAGCGCGATCGGTGACGCACGCATTTCGGCCAGCCGATAGATGGTCGGCGCAGTCGGCAGGCACAAGGCATCGATGTCCTGCCACAGCGCGTCAGCAATCTGCTTCAGCTCGGCCAGCCGATAGATACCCTGAAATGCCTCAATCGCACTGCGCCCCAACCCACCTGCGACAATCGTGCGCACAGTCGGATCAATACTGTCGGGATGCGATTGCAGAAAATTCGCCAGGGCCGCCGTCCGCTCAGCTACCCAAGGGCCATAATACAACAGTCGCGCCGCTTCGCTCAGCGGGGCAAGGTCGATGTCGACAAGTTCCACCCCAGTCGCCATCAGCCGGTCGAGCGCTTGGGCATAAAGCCGTTCGGCAGCGAGATCGCCCACAAACTGACGCTGGTGCCGCAAAGGCACGCCGACCCGCGCAAGGGTCAGGGGCGCGTCAGACAGCGGGCGCGACCACGGATCGGCCGGATCATGCCCGGCGACCACGGCATCGACCAGCGCCGCATCTGCGGCATCGTGCGCAAACACGGTGATACAATCAATCGAACGGCAGGCCGGCACCAGCCCGGCCGTGCTCCATCGACCTTTGGTCGGTTTGAACCCGATGAGCCCGTTGAACGCCGCCGGCACGCGACCCGATCCCGCGGTGTCTGTGCCCAGCGCAATCGGTACGAGGTTTGCGGCGACCGCAATCGCCGAACCCGAACTCGATCCACCGCTGACATAGGCGCGGTTGAAGGCGCAGGCTGGCGCACCATACGGGCTGCGCGTGCCGTTCAACCCCGTGGCAAACTGATCCAGATTGGTTTTGCCCACCGGCACCGCACCTGCCGCGATCAGCCGGGCAACCACGCCTGCCGACTGCGCTGGATCATAGGCAAAATCAGGGCAGCCTGCCGTGGTCGGGCTTCCTTCGAGATCGATATTGTCTTTGATCGCAAACGGCACACCCGCCAGCGGCAAATCCTCACCCGCCGCCAGTCGCGCATCAACCCCGCGTGCCCTGGCCAGCACTTCGCCCTCCGGCACGCGATGGATCCAACCAGCAGGCTGGATTATCGCATAATCGGCAAGCCGCGCCACCGTGCGCAAAGCGACAGCTTCGGCGGTGGTTACGCCTTCGGCCACCGCGCGAGCGATCTGGGT
>CAIPWG010000142.1 GCA_903868655.1 uncultured Sphingomonadales bacterium | reverse complement strand
GCGCAAATGGACCAAGGGGCGTCGCCCGTATTGTCAGAATCCTCCGGAGCATGGGGGATTTGCCAGATGAGGCCGAAAAGCGCGTTACCGAATCGATCGAAACGCTATGCAGCCATCACTATCAACACCTGCTCGATGGTCCCCCAGTGTAACGGAATGGTTATCCGCTACGTGGCACGCCCCCACTGTTGGTCCGGTCGCGGCAAAGTCAGGGATAAAATACCGCATGATCCCGACACTTCGCGCGGGCGCGCGCGAGGCTGGGGAAAAAATGACGACATGGTTATTCGCTGCGCGCGTGTCTGCTGGTGCTTGGAGCCGCCCCTTGCCGCGCGTTAACGAACCCGTAGGCGTGCACGCCGTTCCGTCCGGCTGACCAATCGATCGGAACCAGCCACACCCGAAAATGCACCGGCTGATGCCTATCTGATGCCTAGAGGCATGAAGCGCTCACCTAGGTGATAAATCTCACCACCTAAGCCATTGAAAATATGGTGAGCCCAGCTGGATTCGAACCAGCGACCTACTGATTAAAAGTCAGTTGCTCTACCGACTGAGCTATGGGCCCGGCACATTGCTGCGCGGTGGAGGCGCCTTAGGCAGGCGGGCGCGGCGGGTCAAGCGCGCATGATGGTGTTTCACGCAAAGCGATGTTTCAGGATCGCGCCAATTGGCCGCGATCTGTGCCGATGGGCCCAAGACGAAGGCGCGATCGCGATATGCCCTGTGGGGAATCGCCAGGCGCGTGGTTCGGTGCGCGCCCCCGCTCCACAGCACGATGTCGAGATCAAGCGTGCGTGCACGCCAGCGTTGACCGCGACGGTTGCGACCAAACGCGTTTTCGATCTGTTGCAAACGATCAAGCAGCGCCTCGGGCAGCAGGGGTGTCTCGATCACCGCGGCGCCATTGGCATAACGCCGCCGTGACGGCCCGAGCGGAGCGCTGGCAATGATCGGGCCGGCCAGGATCACCGGCAAATGACAGGTTTCCAGCGCAACCAGCGCGGCGCGCACAACTGCGGGCGGGGGGCCATGATAGGGATGGCCGACATTCGAGCCCAACGCGATCAAATACTGCCAATGTGCGGTCATATGTCCTGCGCCAGCCGGGCGTAGAGCTGCGGCCGCCGATCGCGGAAGAAACCCATCCCCGCACGGCGTTTGCGCGCGAGTTCCAAATCGAAAGTAGCCGTCAACGTGCCTGTTTCGTGCGCGCCGTAGTCAAGCACCAGATCGCCCCATTCGTTGGCGATAAAGCTGTGGCCGTAGAACGTCTGGTCGTTTTCTTCGACACCGATGCGGTTGGCGGCGATCACCGGCATGCAGTTCGAAACGGCATGCCCTTGCATCGCGCGACGCCACACCCGGCTGGTATCCAGATCGGCATCATAAGGCTCGCTGCCGATGGCGGTCGGGTAAAACAACAATTCCGCCCCCATCAGCGCCATCGCCCGCGCGCACTCGGGATACCACTGATCCCAGCACACCCCCACCCCGATTGTTGTGCCGAATACGTCCCACACTTTGAACCCGGTGTTGCCTGGGCGGAAATAATACTTTTCCTCATACCCCGGACCGTCGGGGATATGGCTCTTGCGATAAACCCCCATGATCTCGCCCGCAGAGTCGATCATCGCGAGGGTGTTGTAATAATGGTGCCCGTCGCGTTCGAAAAAACTGGTCGGGATGGCCACACCCAGCGCCCTGGCCAGCCGCCGCATCGCCGCCACCGACGGATCGCGGTCAAGCGGATGCGCCAATGCAAACCGCGCCTCGTCTTCCTGCTGGCAGAAATAGGCCCCGGCAAACAGTTCGGGTGGCAGGATGACCTGCGCACCGGCCGCAGCAGCCTGTTCGACAAGTGCGCAAACTGCCGCGATGTTCGTGG
>CAIPWG010000141.1 GCA_903868655.1 uncultured Sphingomonadales bacterium | reverse complement strand
GCATGATTTTGCCGTCGTCTTCGGCGACAGGTTGGTGGGCCATGACCACACGATCAACAATCTCGCTCAGATCGACGACTGTGAAATGCTGGGCACCTTCGCCGCCTTCGAGCGTGCCAATCCGCAGCAACGCGCGAAAAATTCCAAGGATTTCATCTGTTTGGACAAGCGCACTGTCAATGCTGGCTTGATACCGCTCAACCGATCCGGATTCGCGTGTGGCCTCCAGATGTTGGCGAAGGCGGGTCAGTGGCGTACGCAAATCATGCGCAATGTCGGTGGTGACCTGCTGCAAGCCATTGAGCAATGCGCCAATTTGATCAAGCATCGCGTTGAGGTTGGCCGACAGCAGATTGAATTCGCGGCTGATCCCGATCATCGGCAAACGTTCGGATACATGACCTGCCCGAACCCGGCCAATCGCTTCGTTGACCCGATCCAGTCTGCGAATGAACAAGCCACCCGTAACATAGCCGCCGATCAGCGCGACCAGCGATATCCCGATCCCGGCAAAAATGGTGAAGCGGTCAAGCTTTTTGCGCAGTTCCTGAATGTCATACGTGTCCGTCGCGACAATCAGAATCCCGCCGTCTGCCGTAGGCACACCGAGGCTTTTGTAAACTTCCTGCCCAGTATTCGGCCCCGCCATGCCATACCGAACGGCAACGGTACCCCAGCCAAGTTTGGCCGGACTGCGTCCCAGATCGTTGACAAGGACATGCCCGGCGCGGTCAACAAAACGATATCGGAAGCCCTCTTCGCCGCCTGCGCGACGATGCAGATCAATCGCATCACGCAAATTGCGCTGTCCGCCCGCGCGGTCTTCGGCCTGAAGGATGACCGCTTCGGTTTTCAAACCGCCTTCGGTAGCCTCCGCCGCGTAATGCGATACAGAGTGTTCGACGACGAGAAGCAGCAAGGCCGCGCTGAACGCAAAGGCAGTTGCCAGAAACAAGGCAAAACGAAAGGCGCCGCTGCGAAAACCGTTAAGCCACTTCATCGAACCGGTATCCCACGCCCCTGATCGTGTGGATCAAATCCGAACCGAAGCCGCGTTCGATTTTCGCACGAAGTCTGCTCAAATTGCTTTCGATCACATTGGTCTGCGGATCGAAATGAAACGACCACACGTGCTCATGCAGCATGCTGCGCGTGACGATCTCTCCGGCATGACGCATCAGATATTCAAGCAGTTTGAATTCTTGCGGCTGCAAGTCGATCGGTTGCCCTGCGCGCCTGACCTTGCGCGTAATCAAATCCAGTTCAAGATCGGCGACACGCAGCACAGTGACCACTGCATTGGCCGGTTGGCGACGCAACAAGGCATTGATTCGTGCAATCAGTTCGATCGAGGCAAAGGGTTTGACGAGATAATCGTCAGCCCCGGCGTCAAGCCCTTCGACACGATCATGCACACCGTCGATCGCGGTCAAAAAGATTGCCGGGGCACGCACCCCTGCTGCCCGCAATTGTTTCAACACGCCCAAGCCATCGATGCCAGGTACCATGCGATCAAGGACAAGCGCCGCATATTGAGCGCTCAAACCAAGCTTGATCGCGGCATCGCCGTCGGTGCAAGTATCGACCTGATGCCCCGCCACCACGAGCGCGTGTTCCAGATGCGCCCGCGTCGCATCGTCATCTTCGAGCAGCAGCAGTTTCACCGAAAAATCACTCCAACGGATGGTCGATATACCCGGCAACGCGACCTTGCTGCACACAACTTGCGAAGATTGCCAAAATACAATCTGGTGCAAAACGGGGGTCCGTTCGAACGCTGAGGTCTTTGCAACGGGTTGCGCAGTGCTTTCTGACACCGATCCTGCAAACTTTTTTACGCGTCAGCAAACCGATCG
>CAIPWG010000140.1 GCA_903868655.1 uncultured Sphingomonadales bacterium | reverse complement strand
GCATTCCTCGTAATCGGTCTGCTGGGTCTGCAGTTCGATGACGGGGGCATTGGCAGTGTTGTCGGCTTCAACTCCGCCAGCAAACCCGGCGCGCTGCACCGATTTCGAGCGGAGATAATACAGCGATTTGATGCCTTTTTCCCATGCCTGATAGTGCAACATCAACAAGTCCCATTTGTCGACATCGGCAGGAATATAAAGGTTCAACGACTGCGCCTGATCAATATAGGGGGTCCGATCGGCCGCAAATTCAAGCAACCAGCGCTGATCAATTTCAAAGCTGGTCTTATAGACTGCCTTTTCCTCTGGGCTGAGGAAATCGAGATGTTGGACCGAACCACCGCGCTCGAGAATCGAATTCCACACGTTGGTGGAATCCTTTGATTTCGACTGAAGCAGCTTTTCGAGGTATGGGTTCTTTACCACAAACGAGCCCGACAGCGTCTTGTGCGTGTAGATATTGGCCGGGATCGGCTCGATACAAGCCGACGTGCCACCGCAAATGATCGAGATCGAAGCGGTCGGCGCGATCGCCATCTTGCACGAAAAGCGCTGCATCACGCCCATGTCGGCGGCGTCCGGGCAAGGTCCACGCTCTTGCGCCAGCAACAGCGAAGCTTCGTCGGCGCGTTCGGCGATGTGGCGGAACATTTTAAGGTTCCAGGCCTTCGCCATCGCGCTTTCGAAGCCGATGCTCTTTTTCTGCAGGAACGAGTGAAATCCCATCACGCCCATACCGACCGAACGCTCGCGCGCAGCCGAGTATTTGGCACGCGCCATTTCGGTCGGCGCGCGATCGATAAAATCCTGCAACACATTGTCGAGGAAACGCAGCACATCGCCCACGAACTGGCGATCTTCATGCCATTCGTCCCAGGTTTCGAGATTGAGCGATGACAGGCAGCAAACCGCCGTGCGGTCATTGCCGAGGTGATCACGCCCGGTCGGCAGAGTGATTTCCGAGCACAAGTTCGAAGTGGAAACCTTGAGCCCGAGATCGCGGTGATGCTTGGGCATCGTGCGGTTCACCGTGTCTGAGAACACGATATAGGGCTCACCCGTGGCAAGCCGCACTTCAACCAGTTTCTGGAACAGCGCGCGTGCATCGACTTTGCTGCGAACTGTGCCGTCCTTGGGGCTTTTCAGTTCAAATTCACGGCCGTCGCGCACCGCTTCCATGAAATCGTCGGTCAACAGCACGCCATGGTGCAGATTGAGCGCCTTGCGGTTGAAATCGCCGCTGGGCTTGCGGATTTCGAGGAACTCCTCGATTTCCGGGTGCGATACGTCGAGATAGCACGCGGCCGAACCGCGCCGCAGCGATCCTTGCGAAATCGCCAGAGTCAGGCTGTCCATCACGCGCACAAACGGGATGATCCCGCTGGTCTTGCCATTCAGGCCGACGTTTTCGCCAATGCCGCGCACTTTGCCCCAATACGTACCGATGCCGCCGCCACGCGCCGCCAGCCAGACGTTTTCGTTCCAGGTGGCAACGATGCCTTCCAGGCTGTCTTCGACCGAATTGAGATAGCATGAGATTGGCAACCCGCGCCCGGTGCCGCCGTTCGACAGAACCGGAGTGGCCGGCATGAACCACAAGCGCGAGATGTAATCATACAACCGCTGGGCGTGGTCGGCATCATCGGCATAAGCCGCAGCGACACGCGCGAACAGATCCTGATAGGTTTCGCCCGGCAGCAGATAACGGTCATCGAGCGTATCCTTGCCAAACACGGTCAACAGCGCATCGCGCGAGGGGTCGGTCGCGATTGCGAACCGGCGCGCATGAACCGTCTTTGAATCTTCTTCACGCAAGCGCGATTGCGAGGCAACCAGCGCCGCAGTACCCAGATCCGTTGCCATCATGCCCAGCGCCTTTTCCGCAGCCGGGAGAGCAGCCGTGGCCTCATCGAGACCAAGTCCGCTTTCTGCCGCCATGCTATCTTCTGTCCTGAAATCCACGCCACTATCCTCGAATGACCACGATTCCGCGCACGCGCTGAAACCATGCAAAATCTCTAATCCCATACCGGGCCGTATTCCGACTCACCGGTTGCCCTACGTGTATCACCGCATGGAACAAATCGTGAATCATATTGGCGCGCGGTTTACGATCAAATCCTGGCAACACGCACCCGTCAGCACCGACATGTTGTGCCGGAACTGGTTTATGCTCCGATCCCGAAGCATGGTGCCTGAAACTAGGTCTTGAGGTTCCCTGGCTGTTCAACCACTACCTATTGTGCCGGAACGCTGAAACGAGACAAGAGGGTAATACACACCAGGGCGATTCGGTTCGTCGCATGTACGATTCGTTTCATCGCGATGACAGTCATTGTGCAGTGCAGCGATGCGCCGAAATAGCAGCGTTTCAAGGTCGAATTTACCCATTGGTAAATAATTTAGATCCGGTTTGACGATGTTGTGGACAAGCAGCCTGTCCAGACCCATTGGCTCGATTATCCACTACCGGCGTAACAAGGGAGCCACGGACTGTGTTCAATCTGATTGGAATGATCCTCGGCGGGCTGTTCACCGGCATGCTGGCACGGTGGTTCTATCCCGGCGCAGTGCATATGGGGCTGGGCCACACCATCCTGCTGGGCATTGGCGGATCACTGCTGGCTGGCCTTGCCGCCAGCTGGCGCGATGGCGGGCCATGGAGCGGCGGATTCAGCCGTGCCGGATGCATTGGCTCCGTGCTCGGCGCCATGCTGCTAATCTTTATCGGACGGCATTTTTAAAAGCGCTGCGCAGTGTCCGGCCCGCCCGACAACCCACAGGGTGTTGTTGTTCATTCGTCGGGTGGGGCGGGAGGTTTCAGGTGTTCCCGTAAAGGAGCGCGCAACAGTCACGGGACCAGAACAGTATCCCGCGCGGCCGGGTGCGTGCCGGGGTAATCCTGATTGTAATGCAGCCCGCGGCTTTCCCGGCGTGCGCGCGCACTTTTCACGATCAGTTCCGCGGTCTGCAACAGGTTGCGCAATTCGATCAGGTCGGCGGTGACACGGAAATTGCCGTAATATTCGTTCACTTCGTTTTTCAGAAGCTTGATACGGTGCGCAGCACGCTCCAGGCGCTTGTTGGTCCGCACAATGCCGACATAGTTCCACATGAACCGCCGCAATTCGGTCCAGTTCTGCTTGATCACCACTTCTTCGTCGGAATCGGCAACCCGGCTTTCATCCCAGCCGCGGATCGGTGGCGGAACCGGGAATTCATCCCATCGTGCCAGAATGTCGCGCGCCGAAGCATCGCCGAATACAAAGCATTCGAGCAGGCTGTTTGACGCCAGACGGTTGGCCCCATGCAACCCGCTTTCGGAACATTCGCCCACCGCATAGAGCCCGGCCAGATCGGTCCGTCCGGTCAAGTCGACCAGCACCCCGCCGCAGGTGTAGTGCTGCGCCGGCACCACGGGGATCGGCTGGCGCGTCATGTCAATGCCCAGCGCGAGCAGCCGTTCGTGGATATTGGGGAAGTGGCCGCGCACAAAGTCCGGGTCTTTGTGACTGATATCGAGGTGCACAAAGTCGAGCCCCAGCCGCTTGATCTCGTGATCGATCGCCCGCGCGACAATATCGCGTGGCGCCAATTCGGCACGCGGATCAAAGCGCGGCATGAACCGCTCGCCCGTAGTCGGCAACAGAAGATGGCCGCCTTCGCCACGTACCGCCTCGGTAATCAGCAGATTCTTGACTTCGAGATTGTACAGGCACGTCGGGTGGAATTGCATGAATTCCATGTTCGACACCCGCGCGCCCGCGCGCCAGGCCATGGCGATACCGTCGCCTGTCGAACCGCGCGGCGCAGTGCTGAACAGATATGTGCGTCCCGCCCCGCCGGTGGCCAGAATGGTCGACCGTGCGCGATGGCATTCAACTTTGCCCGTTGACGCATCGAGCGCGTAAACGCCCCATACGCGCCGTCCCGCGTCTGACCCCGCTACGCCATCGGCACGATGCCGATCAGTAACCAGATCAATCGCCACGCTGTGCGGCCGCAGCGTGATGTTGGGATGGGCACGAGCCGCCTTGATCAGCGCTTCCTGCACGGCGTAGCCGGTTGCATCATCGACATGCACGATTCGGCGGTGCGAATGACCACCCTCGCGCGTCAGATGCAGCGCGCCCGCCTCTTCGTTGAACGGAACGCCCAATTCAGCCAGCCGGCTAATCGCGTCGGGCGCGTGTTCAACCACAAATTCAACCGTT
>CAIPWG010000139.1 GCA_903868655.1 uncultured Sphingomonadales bacterium | reverse complement strand
GGTGAACTTGAAGACAGTTTATCGGATCTTGGCCGCACCATGGCCGGAGTGCGCACAGCGACGGGTACCTATTCAACCGCGCTCGAAGGTCATGTTGCCGATTTGCAGGATTCGACGACGGGCGCTGACGTCATCATCCGGCTGACCGCGCTGACCAGGCGTATGCTCGATCATACCCGGACAGTCGAACACGAGTTAACCCACAGCGAAACCCGCATCGGCACGCTGCAAGCCCGGTTGGATGAAGCGCGTCGCCTTGCCAATCAGGATCATCTGACTGGGCTGCCCAATCGCCGTGCGTTTGACGAAATGTACGACCGGGAAGTGCGCGAGGCCAAGCTGGGCGGTGAATCGCTGTGTGTCGCGTTTTGCGATATCGACAATTTCAAACGGATCAACGATGCCCATGGTCACCCCGCAGGCGATCGCGTCATTCGCTATGTCGCCGAAACACTGGGGCGGATCGCCGATGCCAAATGCCATGTCGCGCGTCACGGCGGCGAAGAATTCGCTGTACTGTTGCGTGGCAGCAGTCTGGCCGATGGCTGGGCACGGCTCGAAGCAGCACGCGAACAGATCGCGCAGAAACGGCTGATCAATCGCGCCAATGACACACCCTTCGGCCGGATCACCTTTTCCGGCGGAATAGCCGACGCCCTGGCCTATCGCACCAAGGGCGCCGCGCTGAAAGCCGCCGACGAAGCCCTGTACGCCGCCAAACAATCCGGCCGCAACCGCATCCTGATTGCCGGGGAAGAGCCTGAACCCTTGCGTGAGGTTGCCTGACCGACGCGAAGGCACCGGCAGGGTGCTCAGGTCTTGCGCGGCTGATAGAGTTCGATCTTGGTGCCGTCGGGATCGACGATCCATGCGAAGCGGCCGTTCGGATCGCTGTCATCGCGTCGGATCGCATTGACGCCCTTCGCTTTGAGCCGGACGAGGAACGCATAGAGATCGTCAACCGCGAAATTGAGCATGAATTCGCGCGCCGAAGGTGCGAAATAATCGCTGGCTTGCGCAAATGCGCTCCACACGATGACTTCGGGATGGGCTGGCGCATCATAGCGCAACATGGATCCGGCCCGCAGGCTGTGCTTGGGCAATATCAGCCATCATGGACACACCAAGCAGAATGGTGAGCAAGACAGTTGTGACACGCTTCATTGGCCTGTCTCCCAAGCCGACCGACGCCGGCCAACCTAGCGAATGAAATAGCCGATTACCTTCCAGCCTTCGGCTTCCTGAACCAGTACGACGGTTTCGAGTGCGGCCGGTTTGTTGGCGAAGGTGGTTGCCAATTGCACGATGGCATAGTGGCCGGCGGGCAGATTGGGCAGGCTTGTGGTCTTGTCGACCGCTTGCACAGTCCGGGCGGTCACAAGACCCAGCGGTTGGCGGACTGCCTGTGCCATGCCCGCCCAGGTTTCCTGGGTCACACGAGAACGGAACAGAGTACCCGCGGCCTGCCAGCTATCCGCCCAGCGCTTGGCGTCGACCAACGCGATCCAATCGAGTGCCGGCTTGGCATCGGCGGCGACGAACGGGGCCGTCGTTGTCTGTGCTGCTGGCACCACCCATGCCGGGGCTTGATCGCCGGACAGTGATAATAACGCAATCATCGCAAGAAGCATCGACATGATGAGGATTCCTCAGCCAAACCATCCCAAGCCAAGCGCGACGAGGGACATTCCACCCGACGCTTGGTGTCGGTCGGTGGTCATCATATCGTTAGAGCATATCGAACCTGTTTGTCATCGGTACGTTCCCTGCCGGACCATGACCCAAGGCACAAAAAAGGGGGGCGATGGCCTAGACCACCGCCCCCCATTTTAAACTTCGGCATCGGCCCGAAGCCAGATGATCAATCGTCCGACTTCAAGAATGCCGGCAGATGATCGGGCGCGGGGCCCTCGTCGCGG
>CAIPWG010000138.1 GCA_903868655.1 uncultured Sphingomonadales bacterium | reverse complement strand
TTGTATGGAATTTGTGCTTGGATCAAATAAGTTTTATCTGGTGGACTTATTTTACAGAGGGAAATATCAACAAATTTGACATTTTAATTGCGGCCAAAGCCCGGATGAAAACCACGGCGCCCCAAAGGGCTGGCGCATAGCGCAAGCGATCGCACGGCCGAACCTTGGTCATCCGTTAAAAGGGTGGCGAAGCGAAAATGAGGTCCGCAATCGAGTCGTCAGTCCATTGCTGCGAGATTGAAACGATTTGCCGACACCGCCGCTTGTGTTCCTGAAATGTTCAGGTTACGCCGCCGACATGGCAAAGCCCAAACGTCGCTATGTCTGCCAGGCCTGTGGCAGTGTCTCAACCCGCTGGCAGGGGCAGTGCCCCGATTGCGCAGAATGGAACACGCTCGTTGAAGAGGCGCCGGAGACGGTGTTTTCATCGAAGCACGACCTATCTGGCGGGGGTCGGCAGGTGCGCTTCGTGCCGCTCGATCACCCGGTGGAATTGCCGCCGCGCCGGCAGACCGGTTTGGCCGAATTCGATCGCGCTTTGGGTGGCGGGTTGGTCGCCGGGTCTGCGGTATTGATGGGTGGTGATCCCGGTATCGGCAAGTCTACATTGTTGTTGCAGGCTGCTGCGCGGATTGCCGAGACCGGGGCCAGCGCGGTTTATATCAGCGGGGAAGAGGCGTCTGATCAGGTGCGTCTGCGCGCCGGGCGCCTGGGGTTGGGCAAGGCGCCGTTGCTGCTTGCTTCAGCTACATCGGTGCGTGATATTTTGACGACATTGGTCGGCATGCCCACGCCCGCGTTGGTGGTGATCGATTCAATCCAGACCATGCATTCGGATACGATCGAAGGCGCGCCGGGTACTGTCAGCCAGGTGCGTGCCTGTGCCTTTGAATTGATCCGCTATGCCAAAGACAGTGGCGCCGCGGTCGTGCTGGTTGGCCACGTGACCAAGGATGGATCGATCGCAGGCCCGCGGGTGCTCGAACATATGGTCGACGTGGTGATGAGCTTTGAAGGCGAACGCAGTCACCAATATCGGATATTGCGAGCCTTGAAAAACCGGTTTGGCGCGGTTGACGAAATCGGTGTGTTTGCGATGGCGGGTGCCGGGTTGGAAGAAGTGGGCAACCCCTCGCTGCTGTTTCTTTCTGGCCGGAACGATCCGGTTCCGGGCAGTGCGGTGTTTCCAGCGCTTGAAGGCACGCGCCCGGTGCTTGTTGAAATTCAGGCCTTGACCGTGCGGCTCGCCAGCGGGGCAACGCCGCGCCGGGCAGTCGTGGGATGGGACAGCGGACGGCTCGCGATGCTGCTCGCCGTTCTGGAGGCGCGCTGCGGCCTCAATTTTTCATCGGCCGAAGTTTATCTGAACGTGGCAGGGGGTTACCGTCTGACCGATCCGGCGGCCGATCTTGCGGTTGCGGCTGCGCTGGTCTCGGCCTTGTCTGATCGGCCCTTGCCGGCAGAGGCAGTCTGGTTCGGTGAAGTGTCGCTGGCTGGTGAAGTCCGCAATGTCGCGCATGCCGCTATTCGCGTGCGCGAGGCGGCCAAGCTGGGTTTCGCCCGGACATTCGGCCCGGCAGGCGTCGAGGCCGAAAGTGGCGCGCGCCACACTGCGCTGAACCTGCTGCCAAATCTCGTTGACCGGATTGTGGGGGCCGATTAGGTCCAAGTCATGACCGGGTTCGACTATATCGTGTTCGTCGTCGTCGGGTTTGCGGCGGTTGGCGGCTTTTTTCGCGGCTTTGTCGAAGAAGTGTTGTCGCTGGCGGCCTGGTGCATCGCTCTGCTGGCGGTGCATTATGGCCATGCGGCACTAACCCGCTTTCTCACCATTGAAATGGGCAGCGAGACTGGCGCGGGCGTGATCGCGTTTTTCATCCTGCTGGCGGTCCCCTATTTCGGAACCAAGCTTGCTGCGCGACAAATGGGCAATGCCAGCAGGGGTTCGGTGCTTGGCCCCATCGATCGTGTGCTTGGCTTTGGCTTCGGAGCACTGAAGGGTTTTGTCATCATGGTGCTGGCGTTTTCGCTGGTGGTGTTCGCCTATGACGTCGTGTGGGGTGCCAAGGGCCGGCCGGCATGGATCAAGGATGGTCGCACATATCCTTTCCTCAATGCGGCCAGCGATGAATTGATGACAATGGTCGCCAATCGCCGCAGCGACGCGGTCAAATCTGCACGGTCGCGTGCAACTGATGCCG
>CAIPWG010000137.1 GCA_903868655.1 uncultured Sphingomonadales bacterium | reverse complement strand
CAGCCCTGACATAGGTCTAATCGACCTGAGCTGCGGTGACTTAGCCGTCTTTATTCAGCAAGGTGTCGAACGGCAGATCTTGCCAATTGCCGACATCTGGCCTCCGTCCGACGCGAACCAACGAGCGACGAAGATTGGGCCGTTTGCTGGATGTCGGGTCGTGGCGCAGTTCAAGCCGAAGTTGACGGTCAGCTTTCAGGGAATGGCCGCACGCGTCGCCATGCTGGGGAATGGAGGATCTCGGGCCAATTTTCGTTTATTTTCAATCCATTGAACTAAGGACGAAAAATTCAGGGGGCGAACCCTGCATGTGCATGCGCGTGTACAACGGTGTCGCACACGCGCATGCAAGGGCTAGGTGTCAGTGGCCAGCGTGTTTCATCATCATTCCAATCCACGCCCGCTGCCATTTTTCGCGGGTTTCCGCCGCCGTCGCGTTGTAAATCGGCGCCCCGAAAGCGGCGCTGTGCAGCCACTCGCGGCAGCTGATTTGGTAATGCACATGCGGGCTGCTAAGCTCCGGCTTGTGAATCGCCGCCTCCACGATCAGCCCCATCGGCAGCATCTGCGCACCGACATAGTGCTCGATCATGCCCTGCCAAGCCTCGGGCCGGGTCGCGGGCAGCCGACAAACCAAATGAGATGAAATGATCACCACGCGGCCCTGCGCCTCGGCAATCCGGTCCGCCTCCTGCCAAACGCGCAAGGCGGGCACCTCGGGCCCGCCAGCAGGGATAAACACGCGCGATCCGGCGAAGTCTTTGCCCGCGCGGCGGTAATCCAGCCTTCGGCCCGTATGCCCCAGAACCACGGCCCGGTTCGAATAGGCGTGGAGATCAACAGCTGATCGCGATGAAACCCGCTTGCCCGGAATGGTCAGGTGCTCTTTGGAAACAAAGCAGCACAACGGTGTTTCATATTCCTGCGGCTTGGTCCCAGCATATGCAGAGGATCCGGCCATAGCTGGCAAGCTGTGGCGGTTGGTGGTGTTCAAGGCGTCATTGGGGTTGATCATAGTTGCGGTATCCGTATGAAAATGTGTGGTCTGCGTGAAGTATTGAGCGGCGGCCTTCACAGTTTCCGGCCTTTGAGAAATGCTGCGTCATCGAACGCTTTGCGCTTAACGAAGTGTGGCCTCAGGCCGGACTTCGTGATCTGCCAGTCGGCATCGCCCTCATGGTCCGGGCTCAGGGTCGCGCCGGTCTCCCATGTGATGCCAAGCCGGAGGTGTTCAAACTGGATGCGGCGATCTGGCCGGGCAGGGTGCGCCGCAAAGGCGGCAAACAGATGATCGAATTGCCCAAAACGCCGGATCAGCAGAATGTCGCAGTCGACCGCCTGCGCGATGGCCAGGCATTCGGGCCCAAGCTCTGGCGGGCGCGTGTCGGTGGCGCCCAGCAGCAGGCGTGCGCTGGGCAGAAAGGCCATGCCGTCCAGCGCGGGGTGAACGTCCTGCGGATTGATGGCCGCCGGGATACACAGAGCGCTTGTATAGCCGCGCAGCGAAAACGCGACGCCCTCGCTCACAGGCGGCAACGGTAATGCCCCGAGCGGCGACGGGGCGGTGATATAATACATGGAGATGACCCTTTCATCGGGTTGAGCCGGCAGCGATGAGCCCGCGTGGTTGGCGGACAAAAGGGCGGGCGGGGGTCATGCCCCGCCCGCCAAAGTCCAGATCAGTCGGCCCTCGTCAGGCTGGTTCGGGATCCGGTTGCGGCTTGCGGCGCCCGTCGGTTGCATGTGCAAAGTGCCGCAGATGGCTGCGTGACGGATCGGCCTCGATCCAGGCGCCAAGCTGGTTCCAGCCTGCGCGGACCATCGCCGGATCGCTTGCGTTCTCCAGCATCAGGCACAGCAGCCAGCCCGCAACAGCCTCGATTTCGCCATGCTTGCGCAAATAGTCGGGATCATCCGCATCGAGCGAGGTGTGGCTGGCGTGGCGCGGAATTCCGAGCGACGCAAAGACCTGTGCCAGCGTTTCCGGTGGCAAACTCTCCGCCCGGCGCGGCGTGAGCTGGATGCCAAACGCGCGGCCATCCAACGCGGGCGTGCCATTAGCCGCGTTGAGCTCAACCCCATGCTTGATGCCGCGGTAGAATACGACCGCAGAGGCATTGTCATAACAGTAGCAGGCGGTGCCGGGCTCGATCTGCGCAATCAGCATCGACATGTCGAGGAAACGGATCAGCTCTGCCTCATCCTGGGCATCTCCGCGTGCCAATGTGCTGACGCAAAAGCCGAGCGGAGCCCGGCTTGCGCCGTTGCCATAATCAACCTCGAAAAGGACCACCGCATCGATTCGGGAAAGCGGCGCCGGGATTGGGAGCGAAGGGTCGAAATCACACAGCGCCGCCGCGTCGGTGTCGAGGCTGGTTTGCAAGATATAGATCACATGCTTCATGCCACCCCTCCCGAAACAAAAGCGGATGGCGATGCACAGGCGCAGCGGCGCACTGCCGCGGCGGACGCGGAAAAACGGATATTGGACATGGTTGAAGAGCTCCTGCTCGTGGGTTGGCGGCCGCAGGGGAGCGTAAAAGGCAATGAACCTTCTACTTTTTCATATACCCCCTTGTACCGACTCTCCCCCTTCAAACATTTTCTAAACCAAGCTGATCGCGATCCAAGGATCGCTGGTCTGCCGTTCCGGACTGGCTAGTGACCTGACGACGATTAAGGTCCGCAAGAAGCGGCCGATCCCTGGTCGGTCTATATCGCGAGGGGGCCATCCGAGGTCTGAGCGAAAACGCGAGGCAGCGCAGGATCTAATTGGTCCGCGCCGAGCCATTAAACTGAAAGTTGCCTGGCTTTATCGATATGAGCCAAAATCTCTTTTCCGGCCGTTGGCTAAAGTTGCCAATTGATGATTAT
>CAIPWG010000136.1 GCA_903868655.1 uncultured Sphingomonadales bacterium | reverse complement strand
GGCCAGCCCGAGAATATGCATCTGATCAAGAGTAGGATGTATCAGCACGCAGCAGTCCTTTCGTTACTGGTAATAGGAGCCCCCACGGATGTTCCCGTGGGCAGGTGTCGGTTTGGCAGGTTTCGTTGCCGGCGGGATCTTGTCGAAGCCGGTTTTGAGGATGGCATTTACGGATGAATAGGAGACCGCGCCGATGGTCAGCGCCCGATCGCATGCGGCTTCGAGCCGCTCGCGTTCATAGCGCCGGGAGAGCGACAGAATGCCCATGGCAGAGCGATATCCCTGCTCGGGATGCGGCTTGTCGCGCATCAGCCGCTCTACAAGCGTCGCGGTGTTTGGCCCCGTTTTGTTGGCCCGGTCGATCAGGCTTGCTGGCGACATATTCGCATAGCGCTGGTGCGCCTTGGGCATATGCTCGCTGACAGTGACATGCCCGCGGCGCTGGGATGTGCGCATATGGCTGGCCACCCGCGCATGATCGTAGAAGATCTCAACCACCCGATGCGTCAGCCGGACATCGACTTGCCGGCCGATCAATCGGTGCGGCACCGAGTAGAACGTCTTGTCGACCTCGACGTGGTAATCGGGATGAACGCGCGCGGTTTTCCACTCGGCATATTCGAATGGTGCCGCAGGCAACGACGCCAGCGCCGACCGCTCGATGTCTTCGAAGAGTGCCCGGCGTGATTTGCCGACATGGCGCATCGGGCGGTCATTGAGATCGGTCAGCAGCACGGCGATCGCAGCGTTGAGCTCTGCCAGATTGAAGAATTGTCGATTGCGCAGCCGGGCCAGAATCCAGCGCTCTACGATTAAGACCGCGCCTTCGACTTTGCCCTTATCACGTGGGCGCCGGCTCCGGGTTGGGAGGATCGTCGTGTCATAGTGCTCTGCCATGGCCGCAAAGGTCGCGTTCAGCGTAGGCTCGAACCAAAGCGCCTTGGCAACACCCGCCTTCAGGTTGTCACACACAATCGCACGCGGAACCCCGCCAATGAAGCTCAGGGCACGGCACTGCGCGTCGATCCAGTCGGGCAACTTCTGGCTCGCACTGGCCATCGCGAAGGTGAAGGACGATGCGCCCAGAACAGCCACGAAGATTTGTGCCTGGGTAATGACCCCAGTTGTGGGATCGACCACCGGCACCGTATGACCGGCATAATCGGTCTGCATCACAGCACCTGCTTCATGTCGATTACGAAAGCTGACATGCGTGCGCCGTTGGAAGGCCATGAACCGGGTGCAAAACCAGGTGTAACCATAGCCATTGGGGTGCGCGGCCCGGTATTCCTGCCACAGCAGCAACAGTGTCACGCCCTTGCGCTTGATCTCCTGCGCCATAACGGCCCAGTCAGGCTCATCCAGATCCTGAGGCGGTCGACCAACCCGTCGAAACACCAACCGTTCGATCGCTGCATCATCGTCATAGCCCGGCGGCAACGGCCACGCTGTCAGACCGGCTTCCCGGGCCCGCAGCACATAGGTCGATACTGTCGTCTTGCTGAGCTTCAGTCGCTCCGACACAGCCCGTACCGACAAACCCTGCTCATAGGTCAGCCGGAGGATCGATCGCATATCCTTCACGTCGGTTCGTCTAGCTTGCTTCCGTCTCGGCATCACCCCTCCCATCGCAACGATGAAGAGAACCAATGCCAGATCGGCGCACCCGAAAACCCAACCTCAATCCAGCCCGGATCACTGTCCGGGACTTAGTGAAATCGCTGTCCCGTATTTACTGAAACGTCTGTCCGGGATTTAATGAAATACCTGTCCGGGAATTACTGAAACCCGCACGCTCATACTGCCGCCCAAGACGGTGTTCAGCAGAAAACTGGGATAACGCTCGGGGCT
>CAIPWG010000135.1 GCA_903868655.1 uncultured Sphingomonadales bacterium | reverse complement strand
ATGCGCTCGGCGACGTGATCCATCCGGTGGTGATCACCCACCCGCTCAGCGGACGGCGTGCGCTCTACGTCAATCCCGGCTTTACCACCGCGATTGTGGGCCTGACGCCAGAGGATTCGCGTGCCCTGCTCGACGCGCTTTATGCCCACGCGCTCGACCCGCGTTTTCAGGAGGCATTCCACTGGGCTTAGGGATCGGTGGCGCTATGGGACAACCGCGCCACATGGCATTATGCGCACAACGATTATCACGGCTACCGCCGCGAAATGCACCGGATCACCATTGAAGGCGTGGCGTTGCACTGAGCCTCAGCCCTTATCAACAAGGCCAGTGTGGTGTGAACAAGTTCCGTACCCCCTTCGGGACTGGACCCAAAGCCGTGCCGCTGCTGAATTTGTCCACGCCACCTAGTGGACGGTTGGATAGACCCAAGCGTCGGCAGGACCGGGAGGCGTGCCGCAATGCACCGATTGGGTTGTCCCCTGCGGCAACTGGAAATCCACCTTCGATCCCTTGTCGACAATGACCGGCCAAAGATTGTTGGGATCGCCGCCCATGCGGAAGGCAAGATAAATGGGCACTCCAGGGCCGCAATTGTCGGCGCTGCTGGTGTGATACCCGCGCTGGGTCTGGGTGGTTGCGGCCATAGGCGCGGACACGACGTTGTTACCCGAATTGCTTTTGGAACTGGCGCCAGCCGCGATGGCGAGGCCGATCAGCGCCCCGACCACAGCCCCGGCTGCCACCGCGCCTGAATTGTGCGAAAGCTTTTCGCAATAGAGTTGTCCATCGTGATTGGCGATATCACCAAGGCAATCGGAAAAATTGTCCAACTTCGTGTCGCCATACCGTGTTCCGTCGCTGCGCGGACACGTGGCATACAATGTTCCACCGGAAACCTGGGCATTCAGACAGGTGTTGTGGTAAGTTACCGGCGCCGGATCGTTTTGCGCGAAAGCGGGCGTAGGTGCAGCGCCTGTGAAAAGGCTGGTAACAAGCGCAACCATTGCCAGGCCATGTCCTGTCTTTTGTGAGACCATACGCATCAGACGCTCCCCCCAACGGACGATACCTGCAAGGTGCACCAGCGCATTGCCCGGGGTCAAGCTGCAAAGCGACTTGCCACCGACGGAACCCCTTGATACCTTGATAAAATGAAGCGGCCTTGTTGGTCGCCCCGGCTTTGCGAGGCGCAACAATGGCCCTCTTTTATCGTCTCTATCTGACATTGGCAGCCACCGTCTTGGCGGTCGGTTTCGGCATGTCCGCGCAGGCGCAAGCCGGCAGCTGGTCCTTGAACGGGCAGTGGGTGGCCACATCGTCGGGTGGTGGCGTGCCAGGCGAAGCGGTGACTGCGGGGCTGGAGAACGGCAATCCGATCTCCATTTGTCGAACGCTTGCCGGCAACGGTTACGTGATCGGCAAAGTTGTTCGGGGTTACTGTTATGTCGCGATCAACGGGGCCGAAGTTCAGGTTCAACAATTCGAGGTCTTGGTCGGCCAACAAGACGAAGCTTTATGGGGACCGCCCAATATCCCCGGAGCCATCCCGCTGCTGCCTGATCGCTATCAAGCCGACATCCACGTATGTCGGGGCAGCCTGATTGTCGACGGGGCTTTCGTGGGTCAGGCCGTTGGCATGGAACGTGGCGGCCAATGCACCGCCAGCTTTCACAGCCGCGCACAATTGATCGCGGGCTACCAAATTTTGTATGATCGGGTGCCCATGGGCGCTCCCAATACCTGGAGGACCGGCCCAATGCCGCAGCCCGGGCAGAGCCCGGCGCAGCCTTCTTATGCTCCTTCGGGCCCCTATCCGGTGGTGCCCGCGGCACGGACAAGCGAGTTCATGGATGGCTATGCCACTTTTGGCGGAGCATGTGTCGGCAGGAATGATGAACACTTGCAAATACGCATGGCTGGCCGCTCCGATGACGAGCGGCAACTCATCCTCCACGGCGATGGCAAAATCCACATGTACATCCCCCGTGGTACTGTTGCGCGGGCGTACTGCGGTGGTTGGCCAGACGCCACACTGCGCTACCAATTCAGGGCGATTGACTGAAGGACCAAGACGATGAGGGCCCGCCACCGGATTGCGTTGATGTTGCCCCCCCTTGTGCCGGGCCAGGCAGCGATGGCACAGTCGATTGGCTGGTCCGCCCTTGACATCGCCGGTTATCACAGCTTCGTCCAAAACTGGACGCCGGATAACGCCCCCCTGTGTGCCGCACTGTCTTCGTCTGGTGATTGGGAAAAAGTGCTGCACCCGGCACCAACGCTATTTTCCCATGCCCCTTACGCGCCCGCCGAATCATTCTGGAAGCACCACACCGTTCTGCTTGTGGCGCGTGTGATCGATACGGGCCCGACGGCCGCGGTTTTCACAGGCATAAGCATAAATCGCGAGGGCACAGTTGTCACGGTGAGCTATCGCTTCATACCAAACGCAAAGGCTTCCTCGCAAATAAAATGGCCACTGATGCTGAGTGTCGCCAAGTTGCCTGCCGGAACCGTTCGTTTCGTCGAAAATGGCCACGAAGTCTGCTTGATAAGGGCCGGTCGCGCGGGCTGGATCAGTCCTTCGTCAATGCGGCGCTAATGGACGGCTACAATTGCCAAAATATTCCAATATCACTTTCCGCCAAATGCTGATTGACAGAAGAAGCACCTGTTTAGATACTTCATCAAAGAGAATCGTTCGGGGTGATGAAATGAAGAAATCTTTCGCGAAAGCAAGTCTTGCCAGCGGGCTGATTATTGTCACCATCGCCGCGGGGACAACCACTGCGCCATTCGCCGCTGCGAATGAATATTATGCAGGAAAGACCGGCTTGGGCTGCTCAAGTTGCCACTTGGCCGATCGCCAGCCGGCCAAGATGACTCTGAACGATACGGGACTCAGGTTTGCGGATTGCCATGTCGATCAGCGTTGCATCGACAGCCTGAAGGGCAATGTCAGGTATTCGGGTTCGATGCCGCAAGCCGACCCCAACGCCAATCCTTATGGCGGTTCGGGCTATCAACAGCCAGGCTACCCTTCGGCGCCGTCCTATCCTGCGCAGCCTGCTTATCCTTCGGCTCCACCGCAGACTTACCCTTCGGCGCCGGCATATCCTGCCGCTCCGGCGTATCCTGCGGCGCCTGCATATCCGTCACCGCCATCGACCACATATCCTGCACAACCGAGCCAATACAGCGCACCACCGGCTTTTCCGACACCGCCGGTTTATGCCCAGCCTGCTGCCCCCAAGCGGTCAGCCAAGTTCGAAGACAACGATTGCGGGTTTAACAGCAGCTATTACGTTATCCGTCTTGGCGGCAATCCAGGCCAAACGATGCGGTTCTTTTTGAAAAACAGCCACAAGGTCCATATCGAATTGCCCGAGGGATCAACTTACGCGCTGGGCTGCAATTCCTATCCCAGTGCAAACGCCAGCTTCAGCCGCATCAACTTTGAATGATGTAAACATCTGCCGATGGCCGGGCCGACCTCTTTGAATTGGCAGCGCCCCTTCGTCGATCGATACAAATTGCACGCCAAAAGTCCTTTGTGGCCAATGGGGAACCTGGACGATGAAGCTTTTCGCCCGCCTGCGCCTGGGTTTCATCCTGTTTGCGATCGTCGCCCTTGCCTCGGGTGAGGCGCACGCAAAAGACTGCCCGACACGTCATTTCTACAACCATGAACGCATCGGGTTCTGGGTGGTCATGAGCCACGGCAGTTGCACGATCGGCACTTCGCCGATGCAAAACAAATGCTTTGTGCCGGCTGGGCAGATCGCTGAATTCCACTTTGCAAATCTCGGGTGGGAAGAAGGCCTTCGCGTTTCCTTGGCCGCAATTGCCAATTCCATGAACCCCAGCGCAGGCTCACCAGGGTTCTTCACGCCGCAATCGGACATCAAGGTGCATCAAGAGGATGACGTTGCCGTAGTCAGTGCCGATGGTGGCCGTACCTTCCCGGCACAAAGCTTTTTTGTGAATGAAGACCAATGCAAAATCGACCACCCCGATGACACGGGCATACTGGTCATGAATGAACCAACCTATGGCGACATCACGGTCGATTGCCGTGGCCTTTGTGATGTGGCGCTGAAAAACGAAATTTATTTGAACGAATCTCGCCAGCGCGCGCGTGATTTCGATCTTGCAAATCGGTTTAACGACCTGAAAAACACGATAGCTGCCCAGGGCTGCGTCCCGCGTGGCGTCGATCAGGAGCATCTCTGGGCGCAGTGCCGCACGCTGGATGGCCGATTGGTCGAAACCTCCCTGAACCATCCACTCAGTTGCCAAGGCATGCCGATCAATCCCACCGGTAGAGCGGAAATCGTACCCCCGGGCGCCGGCAGACCAGAAAATGCCAACGGAAAACTGATTTGCGTCAGCAATACCATCCTGTCGCAATGCAGGCACTTTTACGCCCCATATAATGGCCGTCCCGATCTCGTTGTCATGGACGTTGCGTGCCGCACGCGAAACTATCAAGACTCGGATGGAGAGCGTAAATGGGGCGCCGAAATTACGCCAGATTGCGAGCTGGTCGTGCTGGACGATGCCGAAGACCTCCGGTCGTATCCCCATTGCGTGCGCCAGCCTTGACGCTTTTCGGTAGCCCAAGAACCGGGATTTCGTTCGAAGGAAATACTTTGGCCAAAACAGGCGCCTTCAATTGCATCAGCCTTGCCGCAATGATTTTCGCCAAGTCTGTCATTCCAGGCATGATCCTTGTTCCGGAAGCGCGAGCGCAGGACTACAACAACCACACTCCTGTTACAGCAGGGGAGTATTTGTGCACCATCGGATCCCCAGCATACTTTTATCGAGGCCGATTTCAGGGGGTGAAATACATCGTTGTTGATGCAACATGGGATGTTTCATTCGGAATGTCTTCGCAT
>CAIPWG010000134.1 GCA_903868655.1 uncultured Sphingomonadales bacterium | reverse complement strand
TCCCATGAATTTTGAACCATTCATCACATGCGCGGTCACCGGATCGGGCGAAACCGCCGACAAACATCCGGGTCTGCCGATCACGCCTGCACAGATCGCAGCTGCTGCGATTGAGGCGGCCGAAGCGGGTGCCGCGATTGCGCATATCCATGTGCGTGATCCCGAAACCGGCAAAGGCGCGCGCGATCCCAAGCTCTATCGCGAAGTCGTCGAACGCATCCGCGACTCAGGCACCGACCTGGTGATCAATCTGACCGCCGGAATGGGCGGCGACATCGTGTTTGGCCCAGGCGAAACCCCGCTGCCACTCAATCCCGAAGGCACCGACATGGTTGGTCCGATCGAGCGGTTGGATCATGTTACCGAACTGCTGCCCGAAATCTGCACGATCGATTGCGGCACGATGAACTTTGCCGCGGGCGACTATGTAATGACCAACACGCCCAGCATGTTGCGCGCCATGGCTGCGCATGTGCAAAGTCTCGGCGTACGGCCCGAACTCGAAGTGTTCGACACCGGGCATCTGGTATTCGTGAAGCAGCTGATCAAAGAAGGGCTGCTTGACGATCCGGTCATGATCCAGCTGTGCATGGGCATTCCCTATGGCGCGCCCGATGATCCGCTGACGACGATGGCCATGGTCCATCAACTGCCCGCAGGCGCGATTTTCAGCGGATTTTCGATTGGCCGCTATCAACTGCCCTATGTCGCCATGGCCGCACTCGCCGGTGGCAATGTGCGCGTCGGGCTGGAAGACAATCTCTATCTGGGGCGTGGGCAACTGGCCAGCAATGGCGATCTGGTCACGCGCGCCAAAACCATTCTCGAAGCGATGGGCGCACGCATTCTCGGCCCTGCCGAAGTGCGCGAAAAGCTCAAGCTGACAAAACGCTGGGGCTGATCATGGTCGACATTGCGGCAATCCGTACGATTGGACTGGTCGGCGGCGGGGTGATCGGTGCCGGCTGGGCCGCGCGCTTTGCGCTGGCAGGGTATGACGTGCGGATGTTCGATCCCGATCCTGCGATCGGCCGCAAGGTCGAAGCGGTGCTGGGCAATGCCCGTCGGGCGCAGCAACGCCTGTTGGGTGCTTTGTTGCCGTCCGAAGGGACGGTGACGATTGCCAGCAGCCTTGCCGATGCGGTGGCGACGGCGGATTTCATCCAGGAAAGCCTGCCCGAAGTCGAAACGCTGAAACAGCGCGTGCTGTGCGAGATTGAGGCCGCGGCACGGCCCGAGGTGGTGATTGGTTCATCGACCTCAGGTCTGTTGCCGACCAGCCTGGCCTCGGTTTTGACGAACCCCGAACGGTTCGTCGTCGGGCATCCGTTCAACCCGGTCTATCTGTTGCCGCTCGTCGAAATTTGCGGCGGCACTGCCACCACGCAGGCTACCAAGGACACAGCGACTGCGCTTTATACCGCGTGCGGGATGCAGCCGTTGCAAGTACGCGTAGAAATCGATGGTTTCATCGCCGATCGTCTGCTCGAAGCGCTGTGGCGCGAGGCGCTGTGGCTGGTCAACGATGGCGTGGCCACGACATCTGAAATCGATGACGCGATCCGGTATGGTGCGGGCTTGCGCTGGTCGTTTATGGGCACCTTCCTGACGTATCGTCTTGCGGGCGGTGAAGCGGGAATGCGGCATTTTCTGGCGCAGTTCGGTCCCGCTCTCAAACTGCCGTGGACCAAGCTGGTTGCTTGCGAGCTGACCGACGAATTGACCGAAGCTGTGGCCGCACAGTCTGACGAGCAGGCCGCGGGTATTGGCTTGCGCGAATACGAACAGAAACGCGACGACTGTCTGGTCGACGTGATGACCGCGCTCAAAGCCAATGATTTTGCAGCGGGTGCAACGCTGAAGGCCCATGGCGACCGCTTGGCCGCGCGCCAACCAGTCCTTGCCGATGATCCATTGCTGATGCTTGCCACGCGGGTTGATGCGGCGTGGATCGATTACAACGGGCACATGACCGAATGGGCCTATCTGAAAGTCTTTGGCGATACGACCGACGTATTTTTGGCAAAAATCGGTGCAGGGCCGGACTATGTCGCCACTGGCCATTCGTTCTATACGGTGGAAAGCCATTTGCGCCATGTGGGGCAAGCGCGGTTGGGCGAAGCCTTGCGCGTGACCACCCAGGTGCTGGGCTGCGATACCAAACGGTTGCATATTGCGCACAGCATCACGGGCGCCGCTGGCAAAGTGATCGCGACTGCCGAACATATGCTGGTTCATGTTGATTCCTCAGCCGAACGCAGCGCGCCGATGGCGCCAGCCGTGGCCAAAGCGGTTGCCGTGTTTATGCAGGCACACGCTAATTTGCCGAGGCCTGAATTTGCCGGACGCAGTATCGGGATGCCGCAGAGCTGATGGGTGTGTTGTGCTGGGTCGGAACTGTGGTCCGGCCGGCATACCCGCGATCCCGGTTGCGGAAATTTTGGCGAATCGCCCCCCTTGCATCCACAATTCGGCGGCAATTACGACTTTAGTCTACCTATTAGTTCGCTTCCCTCGCAGCGTTCGCATGCTAGATGCAATCCCCTAATCCCCGAAACAGGGGCGGTGGATGGAGAGTTCAATGGCAACGGACAGGGTCGGGTCCCAAATGTCTACAGGATTTTTTGATCGCGCGCGATCTATAGCGCCGGAAGGGTACAACCGTTGGTTGGTGCCGCCATGCGCACTGGCAATTCACCTCAGCATCGGCATGGCCTATGGCTTCTCGGTGTTCTGGTTGCCACTGTCGCGTGCACTGGGTGTGGCCAAGCCCATCGAGTGCAAGGGCATGACGCTGATCCAGGCGATGACAACAACCAATTGCGATTGGCGCGTCAGCGATCTGGTATGGACGTATTCGATTTTCTTCGTCGTGCTGGGTGCAGCAGCGGCGATTTGGGGCGGCTGGCTTGAAAAGGTTGGTCCGCGCAAGGCTGGCGCTGTTGCGGCGTTCTGCTGGGCCGGCGGCATTGCCATCGGTGCCGTTGGCGTGTCGTGGCACCAGCTTTGGCTGGTATGGCTGGGCACCGGCTTGATCGGCGGCATTGGTTTGGGTCTGGGCTACATCTCGCCCGTTTCGACACTGATCAAATGGTTTCCTGACCGGCGTGGCCTGGCCACCGGTATGGCGATCATGGGCTTTGGCGGGGGCGCCATGATCGGCAGCCCGCTGGCCGACCAGTTGATTAAGCATTTCGCCAATGCGCAAGGTGTGGGCGTATGGCCAACGTTCCTGGTGCTGGCTGCGATCTATTTCGTCGCCATGATGTCCGGAGCGCTTGGTTACCGCGTACCGCGCGATGGCTGGAAGCCGGCTGGCTGGACCCCGCCCGTGGCGAGCGCTACCGCGTCGGGTGGCAGTTCGAACGGATATGTCCATCTCGATGATGCCCACAAGACCGCGCAATTCTGGATGATCTGGGCAGTGCTGCTGCTGAACGTATCGGCATCGATCGGCATCATCGGTGTTGCATCGCCGATGTTGCAGGAAGTGTTTGCCGGTCGTTTGATCGGTCAGCCATCGATTGCCTTTGGCGCGCTCGATGTCACGCAAAAGGCCGCGATCGCCGCGATCGGTGCGGGCTTTGTCGGGGTGATCAGCTTGTTCAACATCGCCGGACGCTTTGTCTGGGCAACGTCATCCGACCGCTTGGGGCGCAAGCCGACTTATGCGATCATGACTGCGCTTGGCGCGCTGCTGTATGGCTTGGTTGCACCGACGCTGATCGGCGGTTCGGTCGGATTGTTCATTCTGACCTTCTGCATTTGCGCCTCGATGTATGGAGGTGGCTTTGCGACGGTACCGGCGTATCTCGCCGATACTTTCGGCACGAAGTTCGTCGGCGCCATCCATGGTCGGCTGTTGACCGCCTGGTCGACCGCCGGCGTGCTCGGTCCGTTGATCGTGACGACGCTGCGCGATCATGCGCTCGCGGCGAAAGTGCCCGCGGCTCAAGTCTATCCGCCGATTTACTTCACTTTGGGCGGATTGCTGGTGTTGGCGTTCCTGATCAACCTGATGATCCGTCCGGTAAACCCGGCCTTGCTGCGTTACGACGAAGCAGGCGCGGTTTCGCAGGTCACCGCGCATTCCGAAGCGACCGATGATGTATCGCATGGTGCAGCAGCCAGCACGTCATCGGCTGTGCTCATTGCCTGGGTCCTGGTGCTGATCCCCATCGCGTGGGGTGTTTGGCAGACAGCGGCCAAGGCATCGGTCTTGTTGCGTTAAGCGAAAAAACCATCCTGCCCGGCATTGCCGGGCAGGATGCAATCTTGTCAGCCTTGCTTTTCAAAGGCTGCGGTGATGGTCAATTTGACTTCATCACCAATGAGCGGGACATATTTGGTCACGCCAAAATCTGATCGTTTGATTGTTCCCGTTGCGGAAAATCCGATCGTGAACGCCTTGCTCATGACATTGGTACCCGCTCCGCCGAATGTCGCATCAAGCGCGATCGGGCGGGTGACGCCGTGCAAGGTCAAATTGCCGTCGATACGCGCAGTGCGCGCGCCGGTTTGGGTCACTTTGGTGGCGGTAAAATGGATCTGCGGATATTTCGCCGCATCAAGCCAGCTTGGATCTTTCAATTCACCGTCCAGCACGCTGTTGGTAGTTGAAATTTCAGCCACAGGCAAAGTCACGTCCAGCTTGTCAGCAGCGGCATTGGCAGGATCGAACACCAGCATGCCGGTGGCATTGGGTATCGTTCCGTAAAATTCATTGAACCCCATATGGTTGATCGCAAAGATCGCCTGAGTGTGGTGGCTTTCAACTTTGTAAGTTCCGGCCGGGACTGCAGGCGCCGCAGTCTGGGCAATCGTGGTGCCGGGGATAAGCGCTGCAGCAAGCAGCAGGAGCGTTCTGGTCATCGGGATGTCC
>CAIPWG010000133.1 GCA_903868655.1 uncultured Sphingomonadales bacterium | reverse complement strand
TGTTTCTACGCGGCCACCCTCAGCATCATGCTCTATTGGCAATTCAATCGCGGCAGAATCGACCTGGAAACCCCAAACGGTCTTACCGTAACAGCAATGCCATACTTGCTTCCATGGCTACGGTGGCGCAAGCAAAAGCGCGAAGCGATGGGTGCACAAGAATGAAACAACGAGTCTGTCGGTATCTGAATTGATCGTAGATCACCGGGCAGTCCTTGATTTTGATTCCTCTTGTCGGGCGGCATGGCTGCATCAGACGCAAACTGTCCGGATTGCTCCACATTTGCCGGATTGCCGTGCTGCGGACCTGAATCCGATCAATGCACTGCGCTGTAGACAGTCACGGAATGGCGCCAATCTTGGCCATCACTGCGCAATGTGAGTGGCGCGGGACAACTCGGCGAGATCAAGCCCAAGCGCCGCTGCGAGTGCGGCGAGCTTTCGCGTGGTGGTCTGGTCGAGCCTGGCCATTTGTTCATTGCTGCTGTCGAACATGGCCCCTCGGTCGGCTTCTTTTGCTGCACGAACGGCAGTTTCGAGATTGGCGTAGATCTCTGCCGCGGTCGCCAAAGCGGCCGGAAAGCTTGAAAACTCGACCATGGCGGTGGCGTGGGTAAGCGACTGAATGGGGAACGATGTCAACATCCGCTCAGTTGCCAGCAGAGCGCGACTGGCCGATACCCTCGTTACGCGGCCACGCCAGGCCTGATCAACCAGCAGATCGTGCAGGGCATGGATCTGGGTCGAAGCGAGTATGGCAAGATTGAGCGCAGCTGTTTTGGTCGCCAGAATTTTGTCCTCCTCTCTCGCCAAGGCGGCCGCGGCTGTGCGCTCTTCGCGCCCGCGCGCTGCCCGGGATTCGTTCGCCGCGACCCAGCCGGACCCGATCACCGCGGCGATCGCGCCGATTGCCTCTACCCAGGCAGCAATCTCGGTCCATATCGATGCCGTGCTAGTCATGAAAAACCAACCAATCGCCTACTCCGTCGCCGTTTCCAATGCCGTCACCAGTTCGGTTGTTTGCTCCAGCATCGGATAATCGGTGTAGCTGTGCGCTCCACCAACATAGACAGTGGCCGCATCCATCATCGGGTTAAGCGCGGTATTGTCTCGCGCAGAAATTCTTGGAATGTCGTCACGCGAAGGCACGTCTGCAGTCGCGCCTTCGCCCTTGTTCCGATCGCCAATAAAGGTCTTGATCCGTGCCTGGATCGCCGAAGGTCCAACCGGGACTTCACCGCATTGCTGAAAGCGGGTGTGCGACACCCGCCTGCGATGCCACAATTGCACCACGATCGTTCCGCCGTTGGCATGGACTGCGTCGGTTTCGCACCGCCAGACAGCAACTTGTGCAGGTGTGTAGCAACCCGGCGTATCGGCATAGCCTTGAGCCTGGGCAGAGACCTGGGTGGCCTCGCTGACAATCAAGCCGGCATAGGCGCGCTGGCGGTAGTACTCAGCCGCCAAGGACCCCGGAACGAGGCCCGGGCCAGCGCGGCTGCGCGTGAGCGGCGCCATGACGATGCGATTATCGAGTTGCAAGGCACCTGCTCGAATGGGTTCGAACAGAACGGCAGATGCGCGGGTCGGAATTTTCTGTGGCAAAATGTCTCTCCAGGGCAGATTGTGCCCAGCGCAGGGTCGCGAGGACTGCCGTCTGGCCTGAAGGCTCATTGGTGTATGCCGACGGAAAC
>CAIPWG010000132.1 GCA_903868655.1 uncultured Sphingomonadales bacterium | reverse complement strand
TGCCATAACAGGGCAAAACAACTGACCGCCTGAGTGTCAGCGCCGCCGCAATGGCCCAAGCGGCGTTATACACGTCACACCATGCGGCCGCGCATCGGCATGGTCCTCGCCAACGACATAGAGATAAAACGGCAAACCATCATAGCCTTGCGCAACTTTTCCGAGCTGCAGCAGCAATGGCGGCTCGTTTTGCAGCGGAATCCACGTCAACAAATAGAACCGCCCATCTTCCGCAACCTTGCGCCTGAGCCTCAGGCGAAGGGCCACCATGTCTGTAACATGATGACCGTCAGCTTCATTCCAGCGAATCATATCCTCTGAACAATGCTCGGTCAGGCGCTCGAACATCATCGTATTGACCGCAGCGACCGATTGGCCCGCAGAATGCGGAAACGGCACCCAGGTTTTCTCACGCAATCCCAGGCGGTTGATCAGCGCCGCTGTTTCTTGCGCAGTATGGAACGGCTCCATGAAATTGACCACTGCGGTCAACAACCCGCATAACGACAGCACCAACAGCCAGGCCCGCCACCAGACCGAACGTTCTTCGCCATTTTCGGCCAAGCGCCAGACCAAAAGGATCAGCAAGGTTGCGGCAAGGCTCAGGTGACGAATGGAAAGTTGGTATACCGTCAGGCTAAAAACCAGTGTCAGGCCGACAAATGCGATGAATGCCAACAGAAAATCGCGCTTTTTGCGCAATTCGATCCAAGCCATGGTCACAAAACAGACAAGCGCCGGACCACCAAGGCCAGGCGGGGGTGGACTGTTCCACAGCAATTGGCGTCCCTGCCATTGCAAGGGCAGCCCCAGCGTGGAGAAATCCGCCAGCCACACCGAGAAATCTTTTCCGAGCCCTTTGGGTAGAAGTGCCGGAACCATGTCGGGCATCGTTCTGACCGACCATGCTGCCAACGCGCCACTTGCCAACCACAGCAGCAGGCTTGGCTTGTCGATCCGACGTTCGCGCCAGCGCAGCAAGACCAATAGAACAGAAATTACCCCGAACAGAAAATCGCACTGCGGCAAGAGCGCAATGAGCAGCCCGGCCACACGGTCGCGTTTCCACCAAGCCGCGATGCAGATCATCACTGCAAAGCCCATGGTCAGGCTGCGCGATACGGTCAGGTATTCAAACAGCACGAATTCAGACAGTGAAATCATCACCCGTTCAGCACGGGTGAACGGCGCGCCAAGCAAAATGGTCAATTGAACAGGGACAGCCAGCACCAGCGCAACAAGGGACAAGGCTCGCGCCGGGTCTGCGAACCATCCGGCCACCACACGGAGCACCAGATACCAGAGCGGCGGATGGCCTTCGTAGCGCAAGTTGAAGAGCAAGTCGGCGATGCGCGGGGATTCCACGGCAATCTGTACCGATTGCCATTCATCGAGCCATGGTCGATGCAACGCGGTCAACGCGATTTGCAGCCCGAGGATCAGCAGGACGGTCGCGATCCACACCGCGCGCTTGGCGAGCAGACCATCGAAACTGGCAAACACTGCGCTGATCGCGGAGGCAATCCGGTCACGGATCCGTCGCAGACGCGCAGTTTGATCCACCGCCATTGTGCGGTCAGGACTTGCCGCATTGTCCAAAGGCGCAGTAGTCATCGGGTCTCCGGACGCAGCGAGGCGAACCCCTTGCCCGTTCACGTCGCAAATCAAGGTTAGCACCACGTTAATGTCGAAACATGAACGACGCAGACTGGAACGGGAAGAGGAACGTGCGACGCAGCTGGACGAAGCAACCCCGCTGCCAACCTGCTGGCTATGTGGTCGTCAGTTTGGCGAAAAGGTTGATCAGTACCATCCTGTACCCAAAAGCAAGGGTGGGCGCGCGACCGTCGCAGTGCACCCTGTCTGTCGCCGCACGATCGAGACAGTGTTCACGAATGCCGAACTGGCACGCAGCGGTGGAGAGCGTGACAAGTTGATCGATCATCCCGAAATTGTGCGGTTTCTGGGTTGGGTCGCCGAAAAAGCACCCGATTTTGACGCACCGACCGCACCGCGCCGCAAACGATGATCGTTCGTGCATAAACCGCGCATAGCTATGAGCCGCATACTTATGCATATTTTATGCGGACGGTTTCGCTCCTAGGTCGTGTAAGGCTTGAGCGGCGGATTGCGCTTGGGATCCGACTGGGAGATGTGCGTCGATGGCTGCGACAAGTTGTAACGCCCTGCTGCTGTTCGGCGCAACGGGCGACCTGTCCCGGCGCATGCTGCTGCCTTCGCTGTTCGCCTTGCATGAAGATGACCTGATTGCGCCCGATCTGCGTATCATCGGCACCGCGCGTTCCGACCTCGATGACGCCGGCTTTCGTGAATTTGCCAAGCAGGCGCTTGATGAATTCCTGCCTGAAGATCGCAAGGATATCGCGCGATTGAGCGGGTTTCTGGATCGGCTGCATTATCAGCCGCTGGACGCCTCGAGTATCGATGGTTTTGGCGCGCTTGCCGAAAAACTGGGTGATACATCCGGGGGCCTCGCAATTTTTCTTTCGACCGCCCCCGCCTTGTTCGAAGCGACGATCAATGGCCTGCGCCACGCGGGTCTGGCGCATGACAACGTGCGGATTGGTCTGGAAAAGCCGCTGGGCAACGATCTGGCCAGCAGTGCGCGGATCAATGATGCGGTCGCAGCTGGTTTTTCTGAAAAACAGATATTCCGCATCGACCACTATCTGGGCAAGGAAACCGTCCAGAATCTTATGGCGCTGCGTTTTGGCAATGTCCTGTTTGAACCTTTGTGGAATGCGGCGCATGTCGACCACGTGCAGATTACGGTGAGTGAAACAGTCGGGCTCGAGGGCCGCAAGGGGTTTTACGACGATACTGGCGCCTTGCGTGACATGGTGCAGAACCACATGCTGCAATTGCTGGCGCTGATCGCGATGGAACCGCCGCGTGATTACGATGCCACGTCAATCCGCGATGAAAAGGTCAAAATTCTACGTGCGCTGCGCGCAGTCGGCGCCGAGGAAATGGTGCGTGGCCAATATCGCTCCGGCGCAGTCGGTGGGCAGAGCGTTGCCGGCTATGTCGAAGATCTGGAAAAAGCTTCGCAGACCGAAACGTTTGTGGCGATTAAGGCGCATGTTGACAATTGGCGCTGGCAGGGTGTGCCGTTTTATCTGCGCCACGGCAAACGGCTGGCCGAACGGCGCAGCGAAATCGTTATCCAGTTCAAGGATGTGCCTCACAACATTTTCGCCACCCGTGGGGGGCGGCCGCGCGCCAATCGGCTGGTAATCCGGCTGCAACCCGAGGAATACGTGCGTTTGCAGGTCATGGCGAAGGAACCAGGCCTCGATCGCGGCGGGATCGTACTGCGCGAAGTCAATCTGGATTTGTCGCTCACCACTGCCTTTGCCAAAGCGCGCCGCCGCATTGCCTATGAACGCTTGCTGCTCGATCTGATCGAAGGCGAACAGACGCTGTTTGTGCGGCGCGACGAAGTCGAGGCACAATGGCGCTGGGTGGACGCCATTCGGGCAGTCTGGTCGAGTGGTGATGACGACGTAAAGCCTTACGCCGCGGGTGGCTGGGGGCCCAATGCGGCAATTGCGCTGACCGAGCGTGATGGAAGAAGCTGGAATGATTGACGTACGTTGGGCCACGCCCGGTGACGCCGCAGCCGTCGCCGACCGCATCGAAACAGAAGTGCGTAAACCCGGTGCGAAACGCATGGCGTTTACCGGGGGATCGACCCCGCTCAAAGTGCTGGCCTTGCTGGCCACGCGCGATCTGGATTGGTCACAGGTTACTATCGCGTTGACCGATGACCGGCGCGTGCCCGACGATCATCCCGCATCCAATTACGGCAAAATTCATGCGGCGCTGGGCAACAGCGGTGCGCAGTTCGAACGCCTGGTGGAAAATGCGGCGGTTGCGCCGTTTGACCTGGTGTGGCTGGGCATGGGCGAAGATGGCCACGTGGCCTCGCTGTTTCCAACGATGCAGGCGCTGGTGCGTCCTGTGCCGACCGTTATTGCCACGACGCCGGTTCCGTTGCCGCCGGAAGCCCCGTTTGATCGTCTGACTTTGAACCTCAAGGCCTTGAAAGCGAGCACTGAAATTATTCTGGTTGTCACAGGGGCCAACAAGCGCGCGTTGCTCGAACGCGCGCTGGCCGGCGCCGATGAATACCCTGTTTTCGATATTCTTCACGGCGAAGGACCGCCGGTCACCTTGTATTGGAGCGAATAATGGCTCTTCACCCTGTTGTCGCCAAAGTTACCGATCGCATTGTCGCACGCTCGGCACAGACCCGGGCGGCTTATTGCGATCTGATCGCGCGCGCTCGATTTGACGGGCTGGATCGACCCAATTTGTCGTGCGGCAATCTGGCGCATGGGTTCGCCGCAGCGGGCGAAGACAAAGCCGCCATTCGGGGTGGCAAGGCGATGAATATTGGCATTGTCACTGCGTACAACGACATGCTGTCTGCGCATCAGCCTTATGCGCGCTACCCCGATCAGATCAAACTGTTCGCGCGCGAAGTGGGCGCCACGGCGCAAGTCGCAGGCGGAGTTCCTGCGATGTGCGATGGCGTGACGCAAGGGCAGTTGTCGATGGAATTGTCGCTGTTCAGCCGCGACACCATCGCGATGGGCGCGGCTGTGGCGCTGAGCCATGGCATGTTTGAAGGCACGCTGTTGCTTGGTATTTGCGACAAAATCGTGCCGGGCCTGTTGATTGGTGCCTTGCGCTTTGGCCATCTGCCAACAATTCTGGTGCCAGCGGGGCCCATGCCCTCGGGTCTTCCCAACAAGGAAAAGGTACGCATTCGCCAGCTCTATGCCGAAGGCAAAGTCGGGCGCGACGAACTGCTTGAAAGCGAAAGCGCCAGCTACCATTCAGCCGGCACTTGCACGTTTTATGGCACCGCCAATTCCAACCAGATGATGATGGAAATGATGGGCCTGCACATGCCGGGGTCCAGCTTTGTCCAGCCCGGCACCAAATTGCGGCAGGAACTGACCCGCGCCGCCACCCATCGCATTACGCAAATCGGCTGGAATGGCGATGATTATCGACCGCTGGGCGCGTGTGTCGATGAAAAGGCGATCGTCAATGCCATCGTGGGTTTGCTGGCAACGGGTGGGTCGACCAACCATGTGATCCATTTGCCTGCTATCGCACGCGCCGCCGGCATCCAGATCGATTGGACCGACATGGACGATCTGTCGCGCGCAGTGCCGCTGATCGCCAATGTCTATCCCAATGGGGCGGGCGATGTGAACGCCTTCGCGGCTGCGGGCGGAATGCCCTATGTCATAGGCGAATTGGTCGGGGCCGGATTGGCGCACGGCGACATCCGCACGGTTTATGGCACCTCGCTGGCAGACGGTGCCCAGCAACCTTCAATGGACGGTGACAAGCTCAGCTTTGCTCCAGCGCCTGCCAAAAGCGCAGACCCTGCACTGTTGCGCCCCGTGGCTGAGCCGTTTCAAGCCGAAGGCGGCTTTGCCTTGCTCAAGGGCAATCTGGGGCGTGGTACCATCAAGACCAGCGCAGTTGATCCATCACGATGGACGATTGAAGCCCCGGCGCGCGTGTTTTCCGATCAGGATGACGTCATTGCGGCGTTCAAGGCGGGCGAGCTCGAGCGCGATGTCGTGGTGGTCGTGCGCTTTCAGGGCCCCGCCGCCAACGGTATGCCGGAATTGCACAAGCTGACGCCATCGCTGGGTGTGTTGCAGGATCGCGGGTTCCGCGTGGCGCTTGTCACCGACGGACGCATGTCAGGCGCATCGGGCAAAGTGCCCGCGGCGATCCACATTTCGCCCGAGGCAAAGCGTGGCGGCGCGCTCGCCTTGCTTCGCGATGGGGATATGGTGCGGGTTTGCGCACAAACCGGACAATTGACCGCCCTGGTCGATGAGACGGAATGGGCTGCGCGCACGCCAGCTGTTGCCCCCGTAGAAGCATTTGGAGTAGGCCGGGAATTGTTTGCATTGATGCGCGCGCACGCCGATGATGCCGAACGCGGTGGGTCGGCAATGCTTGCCAGCGCAGGCCTTTAAAAAAACAAAAGCGGGGGGGATATTGCGATGCGTCTGGTTGCCGTCGATATCGGGGGTACGCATGCGCGCTTTGCGATTGCCGAAGTGGCAGCCGGCAAAGTGGTCGCACTGGGGGAGGCAGTCACACTCAAGACCGCCGAACACGCCAGTTTTCAGCTGGCCTGGCAGGAGTTTCAGCGGTTGAGCGGCGGTGCCTTGCCCACCGCAACGGCGATCGCGGTGGCTGGCCCTGTGGGCGGAGACATCATTCGCTTCACCAACAACCCGTGGATCATTCGCCCCGCTCTGATCCCCGAAAAGCTCGGCGCGGATCGTTTTGTCGTGGTCAACGATTTCGAGGCCGTGGCACATGCGGTTGCGCAAGCCGAAGACGCGCATTTCATTCACGTGTGCGGGCCCGAGCAGGCTTTACCCGCCATTGGCGGTGTCAGCGTGGTTGGTCCCGGGACGGGGCTTGGCGTAGCCTTGTTGTTGCGGAATGCGCATGGCTATCATGTGCAGCCAACCGAAGGCGGGCATATCGATTACGCCCCGCTCGATCGGATCGAGGACCAGATCCTGGCGCATCTGCGGCGCAGGCATCGCCGGGTTTCGGTCGAACGCGTGGTGGCTGGGCCTGCGATTGTCGATATTTATGAAACCCTTGCCGCGATCGAGGATCGTCCGGTCTCACGGCTGGAAGACAAGGCGCTGTGGGCCTCCGGTATGGATGGCAGCGATCCGTTAGCAGCCGCTGCTGTTGACAGGTTCTGCCTTTCGCTCGGCAGTGTCGCGGGCGATCTCGCTTTGGCGCATGGGTCAAAGGCCTTGGTCTTGGCCGGCGGGCTTGGCTTTCGCATCCGCGACATACTTGTGGCTTCTGGTTTTGCCGACAGGTTTCGCGCCAAGGGCCGGTTTGATGCACTGATGGCAGCCATGCCGGTCAAGCTGATCACCCACCCGCAACCCGGATTATTTGGAGCAGCGGCAGCGTTTGCCCAGGCCCATCCCAAAGCCTGATTGAATGGTTGCCAAACGCGCAGTGGCACGATAGCCCCGCTTTAATCATTCGATTAAGACGGGAGAATGCCTCGTGAGTTTCGAAACCATCCGCCTTGAACACCTGGGTCCGGTTGCCAAAATCGTGCTCAACCGGCCTGAACGCCTCAATGCGTGCCCACCGCAAATGGCAGTCGAAATTACCGATGCCTTGTCGATGCTCGGCGATGCGCGCGCAGTGCTTTTGACGGGCGAGGGACGTGCGTTTTGTTCGGGCGCCGACCTTGCGGGCAAAGGTGAACGGAGCATCGCGGGTGGTGCGGGCAGTTACAAGGCGCTGACCGAGAGCTATAACCCGATGATCCTTAAACTGTCGCGTGTGCCCGTGCCCGTGGTGGTCGCGGTCAACGGTCCGGCGGCAGGTATCGGCTGTTCGCTGGGACTGGCGGGGGATTTTACGCTGGCGGGCAAAAGCGCCTATTTCCTTCAGGCCTTTGTGAATATCGGGCTGGTGCCCGATGGGGGATCCAGCTGGATTCTGCCAAGGCTGATTGGCAAAGCGCGCGCGATGCAAATGATGATGCTGGGCGAACGCATTTCAGCCGACAAGGCCGAAGAATGGGGCCTGATTTACAAGGCTGTTGATGATGAGACCTTGCAGGACGAGGCACTGGCGCTGGCCATGCGTCTGGCCAATGGTCCTACGGTGGCACTCGGTACATTGCGGCAAACGGTTGCCCGCGCGCTCGATGGTGATTTGGCCAACACCCTGCTGCTCGAAGCCGAAGGCCAGTGGAAAGCGGGCGACAGCGCTGACGCCGCCGAAGGCATCGCTGCGTTCCTGGGCAAGCGCAAAACCCAGTTCAGCGGCAAGTAGCCGCTCATCGGCTTGCCAAGCGTGCGTGATCGTGGTCGAACATGCGGATGCATCTCGATCATGACCCCGCTGCGCTGTCTGCTGATCCCATCGGTTTCGATGATTTCCTCAAAGTCGACATTCGTATCGGGACGATCATCGCAGCGGAGCCCTATCCCGAAGCGCGCAAGCCCAGTCTGAAATTGCGGGTCGATTTTGGCACCGGCATCGGCGAAAAGAAATCGAGCGCGCAAATTGCCCATTTGTACCAGCCAGAGGCCCTGATCGGTCGCCAGATTGCTGCCGTGGTAAATTTTCCACCACGGCAGATCGGCAAGTTCATGTCTGAAGTGCTGACCGTAGGTTTCGCGGATGAAGCAGGGCAAGTCGTGCTGTTTGCGCCAGACCGTGTGGTGCCCAACGGATCGCGGTTGTTTTGATCATGGCCGCCAAGGTCTGGACCATCGGGTACGAACAAACCACGATGAGCGCATTTCTTGGCGCATTAATCGAGGCAGGCGTCGAAATCGTTGCCGATGTGCGGGCTTTGCCGCTGTCTCGCCGGCCCGGGTTTTCGAAATCGGCGCTGGCCGCAAATTTGGCCGACGCGGGGATCGGATATGTGCATTTCCGGGCTCTTGGCACCCCTGCCGAGGGGCGGTCCGCCGCGCGACGCAACGATCACGCCACGCTCAAACGGATTTATGACGGCCAGCTGCAATTGCCCGAAGCGATGGCGGCGATGGCGGGTCTTGCCGATCTCGCCAGCGAAAGGCGCACGGCGCTGTTGTGTTACGAACGCGAGGCCTGCGGATGCCATCGGACGCTGCTGCGCAGTGCCGCGTTGCCCGATTTCACCGCAATCGATCTGGTGCCTTAAACCCCCAGTTCGGTATCGAGGAAAGCAGCAACTTCGTTCAAATCGACATCCTTGGCCATATACGTCTGTCCGATCCCGCGCATCAGCAAGAAGGGCAGGGTGCCCGCATCCATTTTCTTGTCGTGCAACATGTGATCGGCAAGTCGGCGGCCGTCGCAATCGAGCTTGAGGCCCTGAAGGCGTGCGGGCAAGCCAACCGATTCCAGATGGGACACGACACGATCGGCGTCCGTGGCCGCCATCAGGCTTTGCTGCACCGAAAACCGCGCAGCCAGCGCCATGCCCAGCGCTACGCCTTCACCATGGATCAGCCGATCCGAAAACCCGGTTTCAGCTTCCAGCGCATGGCCGAAAGTATGCCCAAGATTGAGCAATGCGCGCACGCCGGTCAGCTCTTTTTCGTCGGCGGCGACGATCCGCGCTTTGGCCGCGACGCTGCGCGCGATCGCAGTAACTTGCGCTTCTGCGTCTCCGGCAATCAAGCCTGCCCCATGGGTTTCGCACCAAGCGAAAAAACCGGCGTCGTCAATCAGTCCGTATTTCACCACTTCGGCATAACCAGCTCGCGTTTCGCGCAAGGGCAAAGTGTTCAACGTATCGGGATCAGCAAGCACCAGCGCCGGTTGGTGGAACGCGCCGACCAGATTTTTTCCCGCAGCAGTGTTGATTGCGGTTTTTCCGCCGACACTTGAATCAACTTGCGCCAAAAGCGTGGTCGGCACCTGGATGAAGCCGCAACCGCGCTTGACCATCGACGCAGCAAAACCGGTCAGATCCCCGATGACACCGCCGCCCAATGCGATCACGCGGTCGCGGCGTTCAATATCCTCCGCAATCAGAAAATCGACCACTTGGGCAAGGAACGCCCACGATTTGGTCGATTCACCCGCAGGCAAAACCAGCCAGCGCCCGATCAATCCAGCGGCGTGCAGCGCAGCATCGACGCGCGCTTGCCATTGAGCAGCGACATGCGCGTCGGTCACGATCGGGACGGTGTCTTTGCGCAGAAATGGCCGAATTTCCCGGCCTAACCGATCGATCAGACCCGGTTCTATGCGGACCTCGTATGGAGCACCGGCAATATCAACGGTAATCCGCGCTGCTGGGGTCACAGCCATGCATCAATAGCCTTCAGAATGGTTTGAACGGTTACACCGTGCGGTTGATGCGCGCTGACCACGCGGATCGGCGCCATTCGGTAATGTGGAGTTCGTTCCTGGTGTAGCCGGGTCAGGATTTCACGAGGATTGCCCGTGCGCAACAATGGCCGATTGTCCTTGCGTCCGACCCGATCCATCAGCGTGTCGATGTCGCTGTCGATCCAGATGGCAAGGGCACGATCGAGGATCAGTTGACGCGTGTCCGGATCGACAAATGCCCCGCCTCCGGTCGCCAGCACTTTGCGCGATGAACCGTCCCCCACCAACCGCGCAATGACCCGGCGTTCACCATCGCGAAAATACGGTTCGCCAAACTGGGCAAAGATTTCCGGGATCGACATATGCGCCGCGCGTTCGATTTCTTCGTCGGCATCGACAAACGGCAATCCCAGCATGGCTGACAATTTGCGGCCAACGGTGGTCTTGCCAACTCCCATCATACCTACAAGGACCACCGAACGATCGAGCCGCTCGGCGATCCGTTGAATTTCAGCGAAAGAGAGGACGTCGTGATCCATTGCCGCGCCGCCTATACTTGGGTTAAAGCCCAGCGCAAGCGGCGTAGGATTTTGGCGCGGCGGGGCAGGATCGAACGAAAAGGCGACTGGTGAAGATTGGTTTTGGACTGGCGGCCGGCGCAGTGATCATTGCGGCCTTGGCGATCGCAGTAGCGGCATGGATTAAGGGCGGCGTGCGCCCGGCCCAAATGGTTGAAATTCCGGTCAGCCTGGCCACGCCTGCGGCGGGCGGCGCATGAAACGGAATGCTGCACGCATATCGCTTCTGGCGCTTGGATTGGTGATGACTTCCGGGTTGACCGGAATGCTCGCGGCCCAAGAATCGTTGCTGCCACCCGTTCTGGAGGAGCGTCCTCCCGTGCGTGCGCGGGTCAAGCCATCCCCGCCGGTTGCCGTTGCGCCGCGTGCAGCGGCCAGTCAGGCAGCGCGGTCACCAACGCCCGCACCACGACCATCAGCCAGTGCAACGCCTGCGCGTGTTCCGCCGCCCCTGGTCAGTGCTACGGCCTTGCCAGAAGACACAGGTGTGACGGCCAGCGCAGTCGCCGCCCCGGCGGTCGATCCGGTCAGCGCGATCGATCCGTCGATCATCAATCAATTGGTGCTCAATGCCGCGCCCAAATTCGACATTCCACCCAATGCCCGGCGCAGTCTGGATCGGGTTGGCGTATTGGCGCAAACCGATGGCGGATTGCCCTTCGCAACAACGCATTATCTGAGCGGAGATTATGTTGGCGCGCTGTTGAACGGAATCAGAGGTCCGCTGGTTTCGCGCTGGGGCCATATCCTGTTGCGACGGGCCTTGATGAGCAGGCTGGATACCCCCGTCGGCATGAATGGGGCGGACTGGGCAGCGATACGCGCGGGGCTGCTGCTGCGCATGGGCGAGGCCGATGCGGCCCGCGCGCTGGTTCAGGAAGTAGACAGCGGATTTTACACCAGGCAGCTAGAAGACGTTGCCATGGCCGGCTACCTGTCAACCGCCGATCCGGCTGGCTTGTGCCCACTTGACGCCCTGACTGCCGCTGCGCATCCCGGTTGGGATTGGGATTTGTCGCGATCAATCTGTCTCGCATTCAATGGCACCGAAGGGTCGCCAGCATTGGCGCAACTCGATCGCGCCTTAAAACGCGGTGCGGCGGCCAAACTCGACATTCTTTTGGCGCAGAAGTTCGCGGGTTCGGCCAACACCACACATCGCGCGGTGCAGATCGAATGGGAAGGCCGGCGACGAAGCAGGCCGGCACATCGGAGGCGTCGATCATGAACCCACCAGCGACAGTCGACGCTAGCGCCTTCTGCTCCGAGACGAGGAACGAACCG
>CAIPWG010000131.1 GCA_903868655.1 uncultured Sphingomonadales bacterium | reverse complement strand
GCCGCAGCACTTCCCGTCGCCGCCCGGCGTGCTATGGCACGCCCATGCCCGACTTGTCACGCTCCGTCCGAAAATCCGTCTGCTTTCTGCTGCCGCTGGCGTTGACGGCGTGCAACGGCGGCATGGCAGCCTATCCCTCGCTTGCGCAACGCCCGGCAGAGCGCGCTTATGCAACGGCATCAGCGATCAAAGCCCCCGCAATCGGTTCGCCGATTGCCGCTACTGCAGCACAAGTGACCGGGCTTGAAGCGACAGTGGCCCGCACCCACGCCGCGTTTGAACGTGAAGCGCGCGATACCGATCGACTTGCCACGGCAGCGCGCGGCAGCGGCATTGGCAGCGAAGCCTGGGCAGCAGCCACGACCGCGCTGGCCGCGCTCGAATCGGCGCGCAGCCAGACCGCCGTTTCATTGGCCGACCTCGATGCCTTGCAAGTGCGCACAGCGGTCGGAGCCGCCCAAACCTCCGATTCGGGCGATGCCGCTACTTATCAACTTGTCGCTGAAGCGAACCGGCGCGTGGCAACAGTGTTGAACGACGAAGACGCGCGAATCAGTGCGCTGCATCTCATGCTGAAAAACTAACCCCAACGCGCGCGGTCAGCATGGTCCTGGGCACGTGGTTCGATCCAGCGCCAGCCAGCGGCGGTGCGTTCGCGTTTCCATAACCACGATTCGCCCTTGAGATGGTCCATCACGAAATCGGTCGCGGCAAAGGCATCACGGCGGTGGCGTGCGGCGCCGGCCACCAGCACGATCGGCGCGCCGGGCGCCATTTCACCAACCCGGTGGACAATCATCAAGCCATCGAGACCCCAGCGCTGCATCGCGGTTTCGCCAAGCGCCTGAAACCCGGTCAGGGTCATGCGCGGATAGTGGCGGATATCGAGCGCTTCCACCCCGGCATCGGCGCGCACCTGACCCAAAAACGTGACGACCCCGCCCGCATCGGGGACGCGCGCCACGAAACCCGCGATTTCCTGAGCCGGGTCGAAGGCTCCTTCGCTGACCCGCACATCAAGCATGTCAGCCGCCGCTAACGGGTGGCAGAAATGCCAGCTCGTCACCCGCAGCCAGCATGATCCCGCCGCTGTCGGTCAACAGATGTCCGTTGAGCGCAAGACGCACCCGATCATCGAGGAGGGCGATCGCCAGTTCGCGGTCGAGCCCGGCCAGAACTTGTTCAAGCGGTCCCGGCACCACCGCCAGTTCGCTTGTGCCCGCCAGATCTTCCAGTCTGCCCAGAAACACCAGATGCGCCCTCATCCGCCGGTGACCGACATGTGTCGCGCCACGGTCGGACGCCCCCCGGGCGCGGAAATCGCGAAATCATGGCGTTCCTGCTTTTCGCCCATCGCCCGGGCAAAGGCTTCGTTCAGCGCGGCTTCGCGATCGTCGCTGCGCAGCGCAGCACGCAGATCGACCCGCCCCTCGCCGCCCAGGCACATGTAGAGTTGCCCGGTTGCAGTCATTCGCACGCGGTTGCAGCCTGCGCAGAAATTGCCGGTCAGCGGGGTGATGAAGCCAAGCTGTCCGCCGGTCTGTGCCACATCGACATAGCGCGCTGGCCCGCCGCTGCTGGCCAGGTTTGGGGTCAACGTCCAACGATTTTCCAGGTTGCGACGTACCGCATCGAGCGGCAGGTAATGATCGAACCGATCACCTTCGACATCGCCCAGCGGCATGACCTCGATCAACGTAATCGCATGGCCTTCGCTGTGCGCCCAAGCAACCAGGTCAGGTATTTCGTACTCGTTGATCCCCTTCAACGCAACCGTGTTGATCTTGACTTTCAGGCCCGCGTCGCGCGCGGCGGCAATGCCGGTCAATACATCGTCCAACATGTCGCGGCGCGCCAGCTTGGCAAATCCGGCCCGATCGCGCGTGTCGAGCGAAACGTTGATCCGTCGCACCCCTGCCTGCGCCAGGTCATCGGCAAATTCGGCCAGCCGCGTGCCATTGGTGGTCAACGTCAGTTCGTGAAGATCGTCACCGAGGTGCCGCCCCAGTGCGCGCACCAGATCGATCATGTCACGCCGCACCAGCGGCTCGCCGCCGGTCAACCGAATTTTGCGCACCCCGCGTTCCATGAACGCGCGAGACGCGAGATAGAGCTCTTCGAGAGACAGCACTTCGGCGCGCGGCAGAAACTGCATGCGTTCGGGCATGCAATACGTGCAGCGCAGATCGCACCGATCCGTGACCGACAGCCGCAAATAGGTAATCGACCGCGCAAAGCGATCGATCAACGGGGCCGCGGCGCTCGCGCCGGCTGCTGGGGTCTGAGGCATGATCACAATCCCATATATACGAAGTCTCGGGGGAAAGATTCAAGGTGCGCGCCGCCATCGACAAACAGCGTCTCGCCCGTCGTCGCGCGTGCCGTGGCCAAATGCAGCACCGCCTCGGCGATATCGTCCGGGGAGGATAACCGGTCGAGCGGCATCAGCGCGCGCAACTGTTCCCACTGCTCCGGCGTGTAGTCGTCGGTCGGCAGGGTCAACCCCGGCGCGACAGCGTTTACGCGGAAATTCGGCGCAAGTGCGCGGGCCATGGTCCGTACCGAGGCATGGAGCGCCTGTTTCGACAATGTATAGCTAATCTGGTCGGGCACCGGATTGCGCACTCGCTGGTCGATGATCTGGACCGCTGCGCCCCCGCTTTGCCGATCGGCGAGCGCTGTCGCCAAAGCACGAGTGAGCAGCAACGGCGCGTGGCAATTAACCCGAAAGTGCAGGTCGAGCCCAGCCGCATCAAAGGTGGTGGCGCTGTCATCGCGGAACACAGACGCGCAATTGACGAGCAAAACCGGCACACGGTCCGTCGTTTCGATCAGCGAGGGGATCAGCAATTCCGTGGCAACCAGATCATCCAGATCGCAAGCCAACGGGAATACCTTTGCCCCCAGCTGCCCAAGTTCGGCGATGAAGGCCGTGTCGAACGTCGCAGCCGTGTGGGCATGGAGTGCCAGATCGTATCCGGCCAAAGCCAGCCGACGTGCGATGGCCGCCCCGATCCGCCGCCAGCCGCCGGTTACCAGCGCAAGCGGTCGTTCGGTTTGCGGTGTCATCCCCGCCGGTGCCGCGTCAGCGTCATGCCGATGTCTTCGCCGGCCTCGCTGATCGCCAACTTGATGATTTTGACCGTCACGCTTTGCACGCGGGCGTCCTGCAAAAACAGTGTTTCGGCGATGTGGTCGCCAATCGATTCAATCAACGTGAAATGCACGCCTTGTGGCAGACCACCAGTGGCGGCGAATTTCAGATCCATGTAATTCTTGCTGGCCGACAACGGCGTGTCGGGCGCAAATGCGGGCTCGGGCCGCAACGATACCGCGATCGAAATACGCAAGGGTTGCGGCCGCCCGGTCTCTTCGGAGTAAACCCCGGTAAGAACGTCGGTTTCGATATTGGCGACTTCAAGGATCAGACTGTCTTGCACGGAGCGGGCCTTTGACAGCACGTGGTTCAATTGTCCAGTTTTCGCGTTACGCAGAACCCCGGATCGCGCCATCATTACTGCCTTTAATCGCCCGACCAGCGCGCAAAGATCGCGGTAGGCAAAACCCGCCCGCCTTCATGCTGTTCGGCAATCGCCAGATCGCCATGCTCGATCGTGCCAGGCAAATGCCGCAACGCCTCGTCCAGCAAACCCGCCAAAGCGAGCGAGGACATACGTACGGCATAGACTGTGAGAAACAGGAAACGGCTGTCCTTGTCGAGCAACGACGCACATTCACCGATCAGGCTCGGCAAGCCATCTTCCAGCCGCCAGACTTCGCCTTCGGGGCCGCGCCCGAATTTTGGCGGATCGAGAATGATCCCGTCATAACGCCGACCCCGGCGCACTTCGCGCGCGGTGAATTTCACAGCATCGTCGACAATCCAGCGAATCGGCCGGTCTTCCATCCCAGACAATCCCGCGTTGATCCGCGCTTGGGCCACCGATTTCTTCGACGCGTCGACATGCGTGACCGGACCGAATTGTGAAAGCGAAAGCGTGCCGACACCGGTATAGCCAAACAGATTGAGCGTGGCAGCATCGTCACGCCCGTTCAACCGTTCGCCCATCCAATCCCACACCGGAGCCATATCAGGGAAAAACCCGAGATGGCGAAACGGGGTGCAAGCAGCGGTAAAGCGCACAGCACCACGCGCCAGTGGCCAGCCATCGCGCGGCACCGATTGGTCGAAATGCCAGCGACCACCGCCATCCTCATCCGAGCCGGGAACAAATTCGCCATCAGCCGCCCAGTCGGCCTGTCGTGGGCTCCACAAGGCCTGCGGCTCGGGCCGAATGAAGCGATAAGGGCCATACGACTCCAGTTTGCGCCCGTGGCCCGAATCGACCAGCGCAAAGTGATCCCAGCCATGGCCGATCATCAGCCCGGGTTGCAGAACGAGCCGTGCCATCAGCCGTGGCGTGGGGTTGCGCGTGTGGTGACATAGTCGCGGATCGAATCGTAATCGCCCGACAACCGGTCATAACGTTCTTCGCGATCGAACAGATCACCGACCCGCTCGGGCAAATGCGGGCGAAGACCAATTGCCGCTGCAACCGCATCGCCAAACTTTGCCGGGTGTGCAGTGGCCAGCGTGACCACCGGAATATCGGGGCCCAGATCGGCCACAGTACGCGCGGCATGCAGGCCAATCGCGGTATGCGGATCGAGCACTTC
>CAIPWG010000130.1 GCA_903868655.1 uncultured Sphingomonadales bacterium | reverse complement strand
GCCCTGCTGCTGTCCTGCTTGCCGCGCCTCTGACGCTGTTTTCTATAGTCGTGATCAAGGTCTTGTGGGTGGAGCAGGTTCTGGCACCCGAAATCGCTTCTCCATAAACCGCTTGGTGGAAACGCGTCATGCCAAGCTGCACTACATTGCGCGATCTGAGATCAGGGACCGCGGCGATGCAACGCGGCGATTTCATCGGCACGCAAGGCGAGATAGGCATTCCTGGTGGACAGATAGGCACCGGCCTCGGCCTCTCGCATGTCCCGTATATGGGCATCGTTGACGAGGCGATCGTCAACCGTACCCAACACCACGACCGGAATGCGATAGGCGGGTCTGGTGAACGGCGATCCGATTGCGACCGACAAAAACACGCGATCGGCAATCGTTCCAACCAAGTCGCGCACCGTGGTTGATCCGATGAGCGGCAAATACAGATAAGGGCCAGTTTTTATCCCGTAAAATCCAAGCGTGTTGGCAAATCCATTTCTTTGAAACGGAATGTTGAACGGCTTTCGTTTGGCGACATCAAAGATACCCGCCAGGCCAGCCGTAGAGTTGATCGCCAGTCGCGCAAACGCACGCCCCGCCTTGCCGATCCGATGTTGAAGCAGAAAATTGACGACGACCACCGGCTCGCGAAAATTGTAGAGAACATTGTGAACCGCATCACGCAGCGGTGCCGGCAAAGTTTTCTGATACGCAAACGAGATCGGCGCGATCGCCAGCCGGTCCGCCAATTGGACAGCGGCATAAGACTGCTGGTTCACCTGCGCCAGCGGATCCGCCTTTGATGCGGTCGGCCTTGCCGTGACGACAATGCCGGCCGGATCGGCGGTTCCGGGTTGCGGCAAAAAATCTGCCGCGATGGTTTCGCCCGAAAAGCATTCGACCACAGCCACATTTTCATCGACATCGCTGGAAATTGCCGCGCGCACGACAGAAGCTTCAAGGGTCAACACCAATGCTGCAAGCACGGCACAATGGCGTGCGGGCGAAAATGAATACAGCAAACGGTTTCGCCAAACACGGGGCTTGCGAACGTTTCCAATCGTCACAGTTATCGAAGCAGAAATAAGACCTTTTTCCTCTATTTGCGGATGCGATTACATTTCAGGCCACTTGCCTTACCCTGCGGCGTTTCAAAGGCAAGCCTGAGCCATCCGCCGTCGCTGATTACACGCTGCGTCAAAACCGTTGCGTCGCCGATTACATCCGCAACGCCTGATCATAACCGGTCAGTTCCAGATAACCGCGGCCACCCGCTGTGCGCACTGCGCCTTCCCAATAGACGGGCAGCCCGCTGCGCCGGGAATCGAGTTCCTGTGCCGCGAACAACGGGGTCAATTGCCAGCGCTTCACGCCTTGCCCCGTGCGAATGCCCAGCTCCTGTGCCACCGGATAGACCGCGCCGGTTGCGGCACTGCGCCAGGTTGCCAGCGGGCGAAAACTGACATCGTTTGGCCCGAGCACCGTGGTGGTGCCATCAGCGCCACGCAAAGTCCCGCCCGTCCATACCGTGCCGCCACCTTTGCGCCTGATGCGAAAGGCCATCAATGCAGATCCATCGTCGAAATTGATCCCGGTCCAGTCCCAGCCTTGTGCGTCGGGCGACAGATATTGGGATGACCATTCACGGTCCAGCCACGCTTCACCGGTTACAGCCACAACTTTGGCTCCGCGCCGCACACTGCCCGTAATCCGCAAATGCGGCATGGAATAGTAATAGCTGGCTTGTTCCGGGCGCGGCCCCTTGCGACTGTAACCGCCCTGACCCTGCAACAACGGCGGCTGGGTCGGTTGCATCGCCATGCTCAGCGCAAAACCATCTGCCGTCACCTCGGTCTGCCACTGCCCATTCGCCAGGCGCACCAACCGCCAATCGCGCAGCGCGACATCTGCTGTACCCTCCGCCGCAGACGCCAGACCGAACCCCGCGCGTGCAGTGCGTTCACTGTGCAGCAAATGACCACTGCCCGGATCAGACAGCGCGACATGCGCAAACAGGACTTGTCGCGCGGCAAACCGGCTGGGGTTGCGCGCATCGACAGGTGGGCGGGTGCGGAAAAACGTCACCTGAAATCCCAGATCATGCCCATCGGCGGTGCGCAACCAGCCGGTCACATACCACCATTCGGTGCGGAACTGCGGATGCGCGCCATGATCGACGGGAAAATGCAGCACCACGCCCGGCCGAACCACCGGATAAGGCGCCGCCCCCCCCAGCAATACTGCTGAAATCAGGCTGGCCACACGGCGCATCACCAATCCT
>CAIPWG010000129.1 GCA_903868655.1 uncultured Sphingomonadales bacterium | reverse complement strand
TCATGTGCGCTCACAGATACCAGACGACCGTGGACTGGCAAAGCCAGACCACGGTCGAGAGGGTTTAGGCAATCTGGATCAGAACTTGAACGTCATGCCAGCGAGGTATGCAGAGCCATACTGGTCGCGGATGTTGGTTTCGTTCGGATCGTTGTTCACATAGGACAAGGTCTTCGAGTTCGTCAGGTTGTGGCCTTGGACGTAAACCGACAGACCATTGAGTGGACCGGACTTGAAATCATAACCGATCTGCGCATCAAGCGTCGATTGCGCCTTTGTTTCGTTGGCATAGACCTGCGCGCTGAACAGTTGGTAATCACCCAGATATTGGCCGCGATGGGTGAACGAAATGCGGCCATTGAAGCCATATTTTTCGTAATAGAGTTGTGCCTGATAAACATCTTTCGAAAGGCCGGGCAGAGTGATCGCGCTGCCGTTTGAGAACTTTATCTTGCTCGACGTATTGGCGTAGTTGCCAACCAGGCCAAATCCATCGAGCGCCGGGGTAAGCACTTTCAACGGCAGAACAGCGCTGACTTCGAAGCCGTAGACATCGCCTGAACCATCGTTGATCGGGCCCGAAGCATAGCCTTGGGTCGTGAATCCCGATCCGGAAGCCAACTGTGCCGGGTTGGTCACCAGATAGGAATAGGCAGAGAAATCATACGCATATGTTGTACTCGATACCGGACCCTGGTTGTTGATGTTGCCGGTGTTGAGGTTCTGGTTTTGCGTCGCGAAATTGCTGATGTGCTTGTAGTATCCGGCAATGGCGATCTTGCCCTGATCGTGGGCAAAATACTTCTCCAACGACACGTCGACGTTGTCTGAGAAATATGGCCGTATGTAAGGATTGCCGCCCGAGCCGTTGATCAGCGGAATTTTGCCGCCGATCAGCTGGTTGCTACCGCATCCCTGGGCCCCGCAATAGTTGACCGAGAATGATGCGTTTTCGTTGTCGAGTTTGGCCCGTGCAATCGTCCTGCTCGCACCGAAGCGTACGAAAGTGCCTGGTCCGACCTCGAAACTGGTGTTCAGGCTGGGCAGGAAATATGTGTAGTTGGTCGAAGCGTGATTCACGCTGGCGGTGTTGTTGGGTTGCGAACCATAGCCGTCCGAGCCCTGATTTGTGTGGATCAGTTGTGCACCAAGGTTACCGCGAGCGCGCACTGTGCCCATCGTGCTGTCCCAGTTGACTTGGCCATAACCTGTCAGGATCCGCTCACGAACAGTCCAGTCACGCGCCAGATCGTTCGATAGATATTGCGGAGCTGTGCGCAGCAGGCTTTGCGCAGCGAGAATATCGACCGCAATGATATTTGTCCCGGTTACCGCATAGGGCGATACCGATCCGGTGACGATCGACTTGGGAATTGCGACGCTGTTGGGCCCGCCGTTCGTGCCCGGATAAGGGCCGCAATTGCCAACCGAGGTTGTGCCGGCCGCGCCTGGCAAGCAGATGAAGTAACCCGAATAAGCCGAGACTTTCTTCTCGTCGCTGTAGTTGGCGCCAACTTCCCAGCTCTTGAAGAACCCACCACTCAGATCACCAAGCAGTTCGCCGCGCAGACCCTTGATGGTGTCGGTGAAGTCAGGGATGTTGTTGAAACCAACCTGGCCCCAGCCTTGCGGATCGGTGAGCGAGACTTGCGTCGGATCGGCGTAGTTGGCGCCCGAGATGTTTACGCCATATGTTCCGTCGGGCTGACGAGTGATGTTCGCCAACGCCGGGTTGGTATTGTTTTGATAAGACGTGCCGCCATAGATTTCATATGTGTTATCATGGCGATGAGCGTGCGAATAGTTTGCGTCAAGCACCAGCTTGACGGTATCGGTGAGTTTGGCTTTGGCATTCCAACCAATCGCCAGCGTGTCTGCATCTGACGTGTTGAAGTCGTTGCGCAGGACCGGGTTCACCTTCCACTGTACCGACTGGACATAACCGTTGCTGCCGATTTCCGAACCGGCGACTTTGGTGTCCTGGCTCCAGCTTGCCAGCGGCATTTCCCAGCCGCGCGAGTATTCGCGGGTCTTGGACTGGGTGTAGAGCGCGTCAACCGACATTTCGAACGCATCGCTCGGACGATAGACCACATGGCCAAAGCCGGACTGGCGATAGAGGGTATTGGTGTTGGCGTAGTTCTGAATATCGTTCGGGCCGATCAGGCCAGGATTGGCCGCTGTACCATCGCCGTAGGGCGGGCCATTATAGTTGCCGCTGCCGCCTCCAGTTGCCCAGTGGTAATCCTGCGTGGTGTCCTTGATTGCGGAAAACCCAAGCGAGACACCAATCGTGTTGTCGGCGAACTTGTCGATATAAACGGCCGAAACTTTGTACCCGGTGTTCGAAGCTTCAGGATTGAGCGATTTGTACTGGCCCAGCGAACCCTGAACGTTAACACTGAAAGTCTTCTTGGTTTTCAGCGGGTCATAAGTCTTGAGATCAACTGTGCCGGCAAGGCCAGCATTCAGCAAGTCGGCCGAAGGCGTCTTGATGACGTCGATTTCCTGAAACAGGTCGCCCGGATACTGGCCATAGTCGAAACGCCGGTTGTCATCGACAGTGGCCACCAGACGGCCATTGAGCGTCGCTGTCGTGTAGTCGGGGCCAAAGCCGCGGATCGACAGATATTTGGCGCGACCCGAAGCCTGTTGCACCGCAAGACCTGGCAGGCGTGACAGCGCGTCGGCAATCGATACGTCGGGCAATTTGCCCACGTCTTCGGCCGAAATCGCTTCGACCACCGAGACCGACAGTTCCTTGATCCGGTTGGCGTTGGTGATTGAACGGGCATAGCCGCTGATCACGATCGGCGCATTGTCAGCGTCAGCCGGTTTTGCGGCCGGTGTGGCGGTCGATTGGGCCATCGCTGGCGAAAAGCCGGTCACGGCGACCGCCGCAACACCCGTCAACAAAATCTGCTTGCACAAAGCCGTCGAGCCAAAGCTCGAATTTCGCTTGGTCATGTCACCCTCCCTGCCGGTGCGCTTGGCGCATCTCGGAGTTTCAAAAACTCGGTCGTGCGGTGGCCTTCGTCACAGAATTTGCCCCACCACGACACCGTTGGTTTGCTTTGCGCCCTCGGGGGGCACTGGGTAAAGAAATCGACATACGTATGTTACGATAATGCAGCATGCTGCAGCACCGGGTGGAACTGGTTCGCCAACGAAGGCTTTCCGATCGTGCGCGAGCCTGCTAATCGCAGTGCGCAGAACAAAACAGGCGGCGAGAAGGACCGCGACAGGGATGAGTTTCAAGCCGACGTCATTTGACATCGCCCAGCGTGCGGGTGTTTCACAGCCGACTGTATCACGCGCATTGCGCGGGCATCCTTCGGTAAGCGAGGCTACGCGTTTGCGGATTGAGGCGATTGCGGCACAGTTGAATTATGCCGTCGACCGCAATGCCTCGCGGCTGCGGTCGCGCACGACCAATACGCTGGCTCTGCTGTTTTTCGAAGATCCGACCCCTGATGAATCGCATATCAACCCGTTTTTCCTGGCGATGTTGGGGTCCATTGCGCGCACTTGTGCGCAGCATGGTTATGACTTGCTGACCTCGTTTCAGCAGTTTTCGCGCAATCTGCACGTCGATTACGAATATAGCCGCAAGGCTGATGGAATTATGCTGCTCGGCTATGGCGATTACGAGACATATCGCGAGCGCTTGGCGCAACTGGAAGACGAAGGCACGCGCTATGTCCGCTGGGGCTCGGTAACTGCCGACGCACCGGGCATGACGATCGGGTGCGACAACCGTTTGGGTGGCAAGCTTGCCGCCAATCACCTGATATCGCGCGGCTATCGCCGGATCGCCTTTCTGGGTGAGGCGTCGAGCCATGCGCCAGAAATCGAAGATCGCTATCGCGGCGCGTGCGATGCCATGGTCGATGCGGGTATTACGCCCGATCCTGCTTTGGTGATCAGCGCGGTTACAACCGACACCGCGGGATATATCGCGGCGCGCGCGCTTCTGGCGCAAGGCAAGCCGTTCGATGCTGTATTTGCAGCGTGTGATCTGATTGCGATTGGCGCGATGCGCGCCTTTGAAGAGGCCGGCTTGTCGATCCCCGGTGATATCGGGCTGGTTGGGTTTGACGACATTCCGTTGGCAGCCTTTACCCACCCTCCGCTGACCACTGTGGCGCAAGATGCCACCCGCGCGGGATCGCTGTTGGTCGAAGGCTTGATTGCCCAGATCAAGGGCCAGGATATGCAGAACGCGGTGCTTTCACCACGCCTGATCGTGCGACAATCCACGCGGTGCGCCGTCTGATTGCCTGGTATTCGTATGCAAGACCGTTGTGGGCAAGGATTGAGCGTGCTTCACCCTCGATCCCGGCACCACTCTGTATTTGATCAGGTGCCAGGCCCGCTGATTATGCCAGTAAGCAGCATCAGCGGGACCCCGGTTCCAGTCCGGGGTGATGAAGTTTGCAGGGTTGTGCGATGCGCACCCGGGGGAGAGACCACATGGAAAAGCCGCGGCGGTCATTTTGGGGCCTGTGCCGGATCAGCGTAGGCTTTTTCGGAATCCAGATCGGGTTTGCGTTGCAAAACGCCAATATGAGCCGCGTGTTTCAGTCGCTGGGCAGCAGCGTCGATGACCTGTCTGCCTTGTGGGTGGCCGCCCCACTGACCGGATTGCTGGTACAACCGGTGATTGGTCACTTGTCGGATCGGACCTGGCTGGGCCGGTTCGGGCGGCGGCGTCCCTATTTTCTGGCAGGCGCTGTGCTGGCCGCACTGGCGCTGGTGGGGATGCCGCAAGCGCATGGCCTGCTGGCGGCGGCGCTGTTGCTGTGGATGCTCGATGCCAGCATGAATGTCGCGATGGAGCCGTTTCGCGCGTTTGTCGGCGACAGTCTGAATTCCGATCAACATGCGGCAGGTTATGCCGTGCAAACCGCCTTCATTGGCGCGGGCGCAGTGGTCGGGTCGATATTTCCCTATGTCTTGTCGCAATGCGGGATTGCCAATGTCGCTGCGGCAGGCCTGATTCCCGATACCGTCCGGATCAGCTTTTATGCGGGCGCGGCGGCACTGCTGATCGCAGTGCTGGCAACAGTGCTGGGCAACCGGGAGTATTC